>URLQ01000038.1 GCA_900548745.1 uncultured Prevotella sp. | reverse complement strand
GCGGTCTTGATAAGAGCCTTCACGTCTTTCGGGAAGCATGAACCACCGTATCCGCATCCTGCGTACAGGAACTTCCGTCCTATTCTTGTGTCGGAACCTATTCCTGCCCTCACCATGTTCACGTCGGCACCCACTTTTTCGCACAGGTTAGCGATGTCGTTCATAAAGCTGATGCGTGTGGCGAGCATGGAGTTGGCAGCGTATTTCGTCATCTCCGCACTTGGTATGTCCATGAATATAACCCTGAAGTCTTTAATCAAGAAAGGTTTGTAAAGTCTTGCAAGTAAGGTTTTTGCCTTTTCGCTTTCAACTCCTATTACAACTCTGTCGGGGCTCATGAAGTCTTTTATGGCATTTCCCTCCTTCAGGAATTCCGGATTGCTTGCCACGTCGAACCTTACGTCAGCTCCACGCCTGTCGAGTTCTTCCTGTATGGCGTGTCTCACCTTTTCTGCCGTGCCTACGGGAACGGTGCTTTTCGTGACTACAACCACGTATTTGTTCAGGTTCTCACCAATCGTCTTTGCCACCTGCAGCACGTATTTGAGGTCTGCGCTGCCGTCTTCGTCAGGTGGAGTGCCCACGGCGGAGAACACGATTTCCTGATCGTTTATCACGTCAGCAAGCGATGTGGTGAAGATAAGTCGGCCGGCTTTAACGTTCTTGTGAACCAATTCGTCGAGTCCTGGTTCATAGATTGGAATTATTCCAGCTTTCAGTCTTTCGATTTTGTTTTGGTCTACGTCAATGCAGGTCACGGTGGCACCGGCTTCAGCGAAGCAGGCTCCAGACACCAGTCCCACATATCCGGTTCCGACAATTGCTATATTCATAAATGTGTAAATTCAGTTTCTGTTTCCAATATGTTAATCGAACAGTTCCGCTTCGGCAAGGCTCTTGCCCTTGAGGTCCTTTTCGCTTGTCAGCACGTCGTCCTTGCTGATAGGCCAGTTGATGTTCAGGTCTGGATCGTCGAATCTTATCGATGCCTCGCTCTGTGGGGCATAGATGTTGTCCACCTTGTATGTGAAGATGGCTTCCTGGCTCAATACGAGGAATCCGTGGGCAAAGCCGCGTGGGATAAAGAGCTGGCGCTTGTTGTCTTCGCTCAGTTCCACAGCCACGTGTTTGCCGAAGGTCGGCGAGCTCTTACGTATGTCGACAGCCACGTCGATAACCTTTCCCTTGATAACCCTCACGAGCTTTGCCTGTGAGAATTCACCTTTCTGATAATGTAGTCCGCGGAGCACGCCGTATGAAGATTTTGACTCGTTGTCCTGTACAAAGTCCACTTTGCCGATGTTCTTCTCGAATTCCCTCTGCTTGAAAGCCTCAAAGAAATAGCCGCGGGCATCATTGAAAACCTTAGGTTCTATGATATAGACACCTTCGATATCTGTCTTAATAAATTCCATAATGCGTTTAAATTTCCTGCAAAAGTAAACATAAAAAATTTATTGAGGGTAAAAAATATAACTTTTTTTGATTTGCTTACTTTGTTTTAGTGTCTTTCCTTGGCTTATTGGCGAGAAAACAGTAATTTTGCACTCGTGATTGAATTGGAAAGACATATTGAGATACTTTTGCTCGACAATGATTGCGTCATTGTTCCTGGGCTTGGAGGCTTCGTCGCCCATCATGTTGATGCGCGCTTCGATAGCAGAGACAACATGTTTCTGCCCCCGATGCGTACGCTCGGCTTCAATGCAAAGCTGAACATGAACGATTCCCTCTTGGCGCAGTCCTATGTTGAGGCATACGACATAAGCTATCCGGAGGCTCTCAGCAGGATAGATACAGAAGTGGATGAACTGAAGCTTACGCTGGAGAAGGACGGCTTCTACGAACTGAGCGACATTGGTGTGCTCACGATTAATGCGGAAGGAAAATACGAGTTTGAACCTTGTGAGTCGGGGATACTGTCTCCTGACCTCTACGGACTTGCCGGCTTTGAGATACAGCGTCTCGCCGATGAGACAGCTGCCGAAGGCAAGGCTGCAGTGGTAGAATTGCCGGTCAAGAAGGCGGCTAAGCCACAGAGTGGCGCTGACGAGGCACCGGAAGTAAAGACCAGTGCGACAGTGTTGCCGTTCGGGGAGTCGAAGCTTGCCGAAAGCATGGCAAGCGACGATGAGTCGGATGAGAGAACGATAAGCATAAAGGTCAGCGTGTTGCGCAACGTTATTGCCGTGGCATGTGCCGTGGTGGCATTCTTCGTGATGGCAACACCTATAAACACTGACGTTTATGAGAACGGCAAGAAGGTGAGCTCCATCAGCTGTGGCCTGTTGTATAACCTCGTTCCGAGAGACGGTTCGGTGCAGCCTGTGCACATATTAAATAATGTACGCACGGGAGAACCCGCTGCAAAGCAGACGGAAGCGGAGCAGAAACAACCGGAGCAGGCAGAGTTGAAAAATGCAGAAGCATCTGTGAAACCGGCAGAAACGGCAGTGGAGAAGACCGTTGCTCAGGAGAAAGCCATTGCTTCGGCAGACGAACAGAAGGAGAAAGATTCCTACTGCATAGTGCTTGCATGCAGAATAACCAAGGCGAATGCCGAAGCCTTTGTTGGGCGTCTTCATTCAGACGGCTACAAGGATGCCCGCGTGATAGGCGGAAACGGAGCTTCGCTCAAGGTAGTGTACGGTTCGTATGCCACCGAAGCAAAAGCTTTGTCAGAGTTAAACAGCCTCAAGAGCAACAAGGTGTTTGAGGAAAGTTGGATTTTTCATGTAAGATGATTTTATGAAAAGAGTACGTTGCCCAAAGTGCGACAATTACATTATTTTTGACGAAACGAAATATAAGGAAGGGCAGTCGTTGGTCTTCCAGTGTTCAGAGTGTGGCAAGGAATTTGGAATCCGTATGGGTGTCACCAAGCTGCGCGACCGACAGAAGGATGAAAACCCCGACGAGAATGCCAACGAGAACGGCTGCGGCTCTATCGTGGTGATAGAGAACGTGTTCCACTACAAGCAGGTACTGCCGCTGAAGATGGGTGACAACATCATCGGACGCTATATGAAGAATGCCAAGGTGGACCTGAAGATAGAGACTAACGACCCGAGCATGGACATCAGCCACTGCGTAATAAACGTTTCAAGAGACAAGAAGACGGGCAAGCTGAAATATATTCTGCGTGACGGACCGAGCAATACCGGCACCTTCGTTGACAATGAAATACTCGGCGACAAAGAGCGTCGCGTAATATACGATGGCACCTTGTTCACCATTGGTGCAACAAGTGTTATCCTGAGAGCAGCAGAGGAAGAGAACGAATAGGTTTTCTTCTTCCTACTCGTGGGGTAGAATTTTGCTTGGCATGGCTTGCATGTCAATTCCTTTTGTTAACAAAGTAAAAAACACAAACCAGAGATTCTGAGTTCTAATCGGTCAACTTTCTTATATTGACCATGTGGCTTTTTTGTAAAAACCTGCCAAATTTCTTGTGGCAACCAGCCGAATTGCGAAAAGCTATCCAGTGACTCTTTTATAGAAATTACGTGACTTTCTATGAGAAACTCAGTGACTTTCTATGAGAAACTCGGTAACTTTCTGTTTTTGCCCTTATGGAGTGTTGTTATTTGTCGGCTTTATAAGTAACGGATTTTTAACAGCAAAGAATCATTAAAGTATTTTGTCGTAATGTATTTTTTGTGTATCTTTGCCCCCTAATATTAACAACTTAAAATTTTAAGATTAATTTATATGGCTAAGAAATTTGCCGAACACTCAGGATTGAACCTGACAAATGTAAACAAAGTAATCTTGGAGATGTGGAACAATAGTGATGTGTTCCACAAGTCAATAGATGAGCGTGAGGGCTGCCCGCAGTTCGTTTTCTTTGAAGGACCACCTTCAGCAAACGGACATCCTGGCATTCATCATGTGCTGGCGCGCTCAATCAAAGACACCTTTAACCGCTACAAGACAATGAAGGGCTTCCAGGTGCACCGTAAGGCAGGATGGGACACACACGGACTTCCTGTGGAACTCGGAGTGGAGAAAGAACTTGGGATTACAAAAGCTGACATCGACAATAAGGAATCAGACAAATACATCTCTGTAGAAGACTACAACCGCAAGTGTCGTGAGAACGTGATGAAGTTTACCGCCGAGTGGAGAAAGCTGACTGAAGAGATGGGATATTTCGTAGACCTCGACCATCCTTACATTACCTACGACAACAAGTATATCGAGACCCTCTGGTGGCTGCTCAAGCAGCTCTACGGCAAGGATCTGCTGTATAAGGGCTATACCATACAGCCTTACAGTCCGGGTGCAGGAACAGGACTAAGCTCTCATGAGCTTAACCAGCCAGGCTGCTACCGCGATGTGAAGGATACTACGTGTACAGCACTCTTCGAAGTGGCTGACCCGAAGGAAGAATGGACAAAATGGGGAAAGCCTTGCTTTATGGCTTGGACAACCACTCCTTGGACACTGGCTTCAAACACCGCACTGTGTGTTGGTCCGTCGATAAAGTATCTTGCCGTACAGACATACAATCCGTATAACGACGAGAAGCTGACAGTAGTCATTGCAGAACCTCTGCTCGGCGCATACTTCAAGGAGGAAGGCAAAGACGCGCCGATGGAAGAATACAAACATGGTGACAAGGTCGTTCCTTACAGAATAGTAGGCGAATATACAGGCCGTGAACTTGAGGGTATGCACTACAAGCAGCTGATGCCATGGGTGAAGCCTACGGCAAAGGTTGACAAGAATGCTCCGGCTTTCGTCAAGGACTACGTAGCAGCACATCCGGAAAAAGTGTTCGACAGCGAGAACGGAAAAGAGCAGTTCGTGGAGATGGAAGAATGTGCATTCCGTGTAATCCTCGGTGACTATGTGACAACCGAAGATGGTACGGGTATCGTACATATCGCTCCTACGTTCGGTGCAGACGACGCCAAGGTAGCAAAGGATGCACACATCCCTTCACTCTTCCTTATAAATAAAAAAGGTGAAACACGTCCGATGGTCGACCTCGAAGGTAAGTATTATCTGATAGACGAGCTCGATGCAAACTTCGTGAACGACTGTGTTGATGCAGAGGCTTATGGCAGACATGCCGGCGACTATGTGAAAAACGCATACGCTCCAGAGTTCAACAAGGACGGAAAATACGACGATAAGGGTGCTGCCAAGGCTGAAGACCTGAACATCGTGATCTGCATGGAGATGAAACAGGACGGCACCGTGTTCAAGATAGAGAAGCATGTGCACAACTATCCTCATTGCTGGCGTACCGACAAGCCAATTCTTTACTATCCGCTTGACAGCTGGTTCATACGCTCTACTGCGAAGAAAGACCGCATGGTGGAACTGAACAAGACTATCAACTGGCAGCCGGAGTCAACAGGTACAGGACGCTTCGGCAACTGGCTTGAGAACCTTAACGACTGGAACCTTTCGCGTTCACGATACTGGGGAACTCCGCTTCCTATCTGGCGCAACGAGGACGGAGAGGAAATCTGCATCGGTTCGCTGCAGGAGCTGTTCGACGAGATCGAGAAAAGTGTGGCAGCAGGAGTGATGAAGTCAAATCCTCTGAAGGACAATGGCTTTGTGCCGGGCGACTACTCAAAGGAAAACTACGACAAGGTAGACCTGCACCGTCCTTACGTAGACAATATAGTGCTCGTAAGCGAAACAGGAAAGCCGATGAAGCGCGAGACAGACCTTATCGACGTATGGTTCGATTCCGGTTCAATGCCTTACGCACAGATACACTATCCGTTCGAGAACAAGGACATGATAGACAAGCGCCTTGCTTTCCCGGCTGACTTCATCAACGAGGGAGTAGACCAGACACGTGGATGGTTCTTCACTCTGCATGCCATTGCAACAATGGTGTTCGACAGTGTTGCGTTCAAGAATGTAATCTCTACAGGTCTTGTTCTCGACGCCAAAGGCAACAAGATGTCAAAGCATGTAGGAAACGTAGTCAATCCGTTCGAGATGATAGACAAGTACGGAGCTGATGCAGTACGCTTCTATATGATGACAAACTCTGAGCCTTGGGACAACCTGAAGTTCGACGCCAATGGCGTGGATGAGGTTCGTAGAAAGTTCTTCGGCACCTTGTATAACACATACTCATTCTTCAGTCTCTATGCCAACGTTGATGGCTTCGACTATTCGCAGCCTGATGTTCCATTGGCAGAGCGTCCGGAGATTGACCGTTGGATTCTTTCTGGGTTGCACACATTGATAAAGCGTGTTGACCGTGAGATGCAGAACTATGACCCTACACGTGCCGGCAGACTGATAGACGCTTTCGTGAATGATGACCTCAGTAACTGGTATGTTCGTCTGAACCGCAAACGCTTCTGGGGTAAGGAGATGAGCAGCGACAAGTTGTCTGCTTACCAGACTCTCTACACTTGTCTTGAGACGGTGGCAAGACTCATGGCTCCGTTCGCCCCGTTCTATGCCGACCAACTGTATCTCGACCTGACAAAGGCTACAGGCAGAGGCGGCGAGTGTTCTGTGCATCTGGCAAAATATCCGGAGGCTGACGAAAGCTTTATCGACCTCGACCTTGAGGCTCGTATGAGCATGGCACAGAAGATTACATCAATGGTGCTTGCTCTTCGTCGTAAAGTGAACATCAAGGTGCGCCAGCCGCTTCAGGCTATTATGATTCCTGCTGTTGACGATGAACAAAAGAATCATATAGAGGCGGTTAAGGAGTTGATAAAGAACGAAGTAAACGTTAAGGAACTACGCTTTGTTGAAGGCTCAGGCGTGCTTGTGAAGAAGGTTAAGTGTAACTTCCGTACTATGGGTAAGAAGTTCGGAAAACTCATGAAGGGCATCGCCAATGCTATGGGCGAACTCTCACAGGATGAGATTTCCGCACTCCAGACTGCTGGTTCTATCAACGTAAGTGTAGACGGACAGGATGTTATAGTGGAGGCTGCCGACGTTGAAATCATTAGTGAGGATATTCCGGGATGGCTTGTAAGCAACGAAGGAAACCTGACTGTTGCTCTTGAGGTGGAACTCAACGATGAACTTCGCAACGAGGGAATGGCACGCGAGCTGATTAACAGAATCCAGAACATCCGTAAGGATAACGGATTTGAAATCACCGACCGCATCAATGTTGTCATCACTCCTGATGCAAGCGTTGAGGCTGCTCTGCAGGGATATGCAGAATATATCAAGACACAGGTGCTTGCCGACAGCGTGGAACTGGCTGTTAACGATGGCGTGAAAGCTGCTGTCGATGAACTTAACATTAATATTAAAGTAACTAAAGCATAAACACGAAGTGACCATGGCGTAACAGCCTTGGTCACTTTCTATTTGGAAATCTCTTTAAAATCTAATTATTATGGCAACAGAGAAAACACGTTACAGTGATGAGGAGCTTGAAGAGTTCCGTGAGATTATAAATGAAAAATTGGCTCTCGCACGTCGTGACTACAGTCAGATGATGCGGTCGCTGATGAATGTGGATGGCAATGATGTTGACGATACGTCTCCTACATATAAGATTCTCGAAGAAGGCAGCGCCACACAGTCTAAGGAGGAAATGATGCAGCTTGCAAGCAGACAGCAGAAATTCATCAAGGGACTGGAGGCAGCATTGATTCGTATTGAGAACAAAACGTATGGTATCGACCGCATAACGGGCGAGCTGATACCGAAGGAGCGTCTACGTATAGTGCCTCATGCAACATTGAGTGTGGCATCCAAGAACGCAAGAAAGAAATAAATTGATGGCTTTAAAACATTTGAAAGACAAGAAGAGGCTGATTGCCTGTTTAACGATTCTGGTGGCTATCGTCATCGACCAGATTATAAAATACGAGGTTAAGACTGGGTTGACTCTTGGTGGACAAATCCATATTACCGACTGGTTTTATATCAAGTTCATAGAGAACAATGGTATGGCATACGGCATGACCTTTATCAACAAACCGGTACTCAGCCTCTTCCGTATAGTATTGATCAGTCTGTTGGGATGGTATATCTTCAAGCAGATAAAGCTTGGAGCACGCACGCTGTATGTGTTTGTGCTCAGTCTTGTATTTGCTGGAGCAGTGGGCAATCTTATCGACTGCATGTTCTATGGACTGATATTCAGCGGCTCGTCACCTTACTATGTGTCATATCTCGTGCCTTTCGGTGATGGTTATTCCACATTCCTTACGGGAAAGGTCGTAGACATGTTTTATTTCCCGATGATTGTCACCACATGGCCGGAGTGGGTGCCTGTATGGGGTGGACAGGAGTTCATATTCTTTAGTCCGATATTTAATTTCGCTGATGCTTGCATCAGTGTAGGCTTTGTGCTGCTGATATTATTATGCAGAAACGAATTGTCGCAGATTTCTTTCGAGAAGAAAGCAACAGGCAATGGAGAAGACAACAAGAAGCGATAATCATGAGAAAAGGAATATTCGTATTGTTTCAAGTGGTGGTGTGTGCGTTGATGTTTTCGTGTAAACCACAAATACCAAGCAAATACCTTCAGCCGGATGAGATGGAGGACATCCTTTATGATTATCATCTTGCAATGGGTATGGTAGGGGAGAACGACTCTAATGACTTCCAGAAGCGTATGTATCAGGCTTCTGTATTCAAGAATCATGGAATTACGCAGGCTGAGTTTGATTCCTCACTTGTGTATTACACCCGCCACGCCGATAGGTTGCAGAAGATATATGAGAACGTGACGAAGCGATTGACAGACGAGGCTGTTTCGCTTGGTGCTTCGGCGAGCGACATTGGTAACTTCGGCGAGAATGCATCTTCGGGTGATACGGCAAATGTATGGAAAGAAGCTGCTTCATGTGTGCTTACCACACAGGTGCCGTACAATGTGGAGTCCTTTTATCTGAAGGCAGACACCGCTTATCATAAGGGCGACCGCTTGATATTGAGTTTCGATACGCAGTTTATATATCAAGACGGATATAAGGATGGTGTGGCAATGCTCTCCGTTAAGTTTGAAAACGACAGTGTTGCTGCTAGTACGATACATCTTTCTGAATCAAGCCATTACAGTATAGCCATTGAAGACGACGCAAGACTCGGCATAAAGGAGGTAAGGGGCTTCTTGAGCTTGCAGGATTCTCCTAACGCTTCCGCTACGACTCTGAAGCTTATGTTCGTATCGAATATCCGTCTTGTCAGATGTCATACCAAGGAGAATGCCGCTGTAAAGAGCAATGATACTGACTCTTCAGACTCTGAAAACGGCTCGGATTCAGTCAATATGCCTGAGGCAATGCCTGCGCAGGAGCTGAAGCCGATGAGGAAACTTCAGGCTCCCTGATCCGACATGCGGCAGGTGGTAATTATCTGTATAAGACAATATGAATTTATCTATGGATATAAAAAAGAAAGGTACAAGGAATATAGCCTCGAATACCGTTATGATTGACGGACGGAATTTAGGGCGTTATGTTGTTGTGCTTGATGGTGATGTGGTTGACAGCTTCTTTCCGTTGACTTGCGAACTACCGTTTACGGAATGGCTGTTGGAGCCGATTCTGCTCTATACAGACTTTGCAGGTGTTATCCGTATGCAGCGATAATGTCAACAGGTGTTGTCCGTATGCTTCGGTAATGTAGATTGTTATTATCCGCATAAAGCGATAGCACTGATAGGTAAATATGAAACAAATAAAAGACCCGGTATTCATTTTGTATGAAACCGGGTCTTTTATTGTTATTGTATCTTTTGTCTCGATATGTTCTTGTTATGAGTTCATGGTCATAAGGAACTCGTCGTTGTTTCTTGTGCGTACCATATTGTTGTGGATAGTGTTCATTGCCTCTACAGGATTCATGTCGGCAATGTACTTGCGTAGAATCCACATGCGGTCGAGAGTTGTCTTGTCCTGAAGCAGATCGTCGCGGCGTGTGCTTGAAGCAACCAGGTTGACAGCCGGGAATATACGCTTGTTGCTTAGGCTGCGGTCAAGCTGCAACTCCATGTTTCCTGTACCCTTGAACTCTTCGAATATCACCTCGTCCATCTTGCTACCGGTGTCTATGAGGGCGGTTGCTATTATGGTAAGGGAACCGCCACCCTCAATATTACGGGCTGCACCGAAGAATCTCTTTGGTTTCTGAAGGGCATTGGCATCGACACCACCGGTGAGGACCTTTCCACTTGCCGGAGATACCGTGTTGTATGCTCGTGCAAGACGCGTTATGGAGTCAAGGAAGATGACAACATCGTGTCCGCATTCAACCATACGTTTTGCTTTTTCAAGTACGATGCCAGCAATCTTCACATGGCGTTCTGCCGGTTCGTCGAATGTAGAAGCGATAACCTCTGCATTTACGGTGCGTGCCATGTCGGTAACCTCTTCAGGACGTTCGTCGATGAGCAGCATCATCAGATAAGCCTCCGGATGGTTGGCTGCAATGGCGTTTGCAATGTCCTTCATCAGAACAGTCTTACCCGTTTTTGGCTGTGCCACGATAAGAGCACGCTGTCCTTTACCGATTGGTGAGAACAAGTCGACAACTCTCGTACTGAGATTCGTCGTCGCTCTGTCTCCGCAAAGTGAGAATTTCTCATCTGGGAACAATGGAGTAAGGTGTTCAAACGGTATGCGGTCGCGAACCTCTGACGGCTCTCTTCCGTTTATCTTGTCTATAGATGTGAGAGGGAAATATTTCTCTCCGTCATGTGGCGGACGTACATGGCATTCTATTACGTCACCAGTCTTGAGACCGAAGTTCTTTACTTGTGCGTTAGATACATAAACGTCGTCAGGTGAAGAAAGGTAGTTGTAGTCGCTTGAACGGAGGAATCCGTATCCGTCAGGCATTATCTCAAGTACGCCGTTGGCAGTGATGATATTGTCGAAGTTATATGCAGAGGCTTCAGTCGCCACAGAGTTATACATGTTGTCGCTTGTCTGCATTGGCGTTGTCGGATTGTCAAACATGTCGTAGTTTGGCAATGCTGCCTGGTCTTCTATCGGCAGATCTACAATAGTTATAAAGTCTGTGCCGTCGCCTGGGTCACCAGCCCATACGGTACTTGTTATGTCTTTGGGCTGTTGTTCTTTGTTTTCATCAACCATTTCGTTGTGTGCACTTACTTTTGCCTGCAGTTGTGCAATAAGGTCAGGCTGAATACCCTCTTCGCTATTGTTGGCTGCAAACTGTGCTTCAGGTGTAGCTGTCTCAATATCGTTTCTGTTTTCTTCAACGTTTTCGCCCATTGTAGACTCTTCTGTTGTGTCTGTCTGCATTTCGTATGGAGGCAGACTGTCTTCTGTTGAGGTTCCTTCTTCCTGAATGTTCATATTGTTTATTTCAGCAGCAGCGGCAGCAGCGGCTTCCGCTTCTTCAGCCAACTTCAGGGCTTTGGGCTTTCTTCCGCGTCTTTTGGGCGCTGGTGCCGGTTCTTCTTCCGGTGCTGGTGCTGTTGTAGTCACATCTTCTGTTTCAGTAACAGGCTCTTCTGCCTCTATCAGCTTTGGCTGTTCGTTGAAGAGAGGTTGTGTCTCTGCAGATACTTTATTCTTCTTCAGGTCAAAGTTCTCTCCATCAGAGCCTTTTACGGAATATACTCTGTCTGTGTCTTTTTTGGTTATTCTTACTCTTTTGCGCTTTGTTCCGAGTGGGTTTTTGTTACCTTCCACCTCTGCTTGTTTGTCGAGTATGGCATATACAATCTCATCTTGAGAGTCAGCTGAATTAAGCTGTACCCCAATATTTTGTGCAATATCTTCCAACTCGGAGATACTTTTCGATAGTAATTCGTCTTTGCTATACATTATAAATTATGTGTAAAAATTTATATGATTTGACTGTTTCCGACTGGAAACGGTAAGGTGTCGTTGTTAAAACGAATGCAAATATACATATTCTAAGCGAAAAAGCGAAGCTGTTCATGAAAAATGCTTCGCTTTTTAACTTCTTTTCATTATTTATGCTTCAATTTCGGAAAGTTCCATCCATTTCATGGTCTTTTCGTCTATTATATCTTTCAGTTCGGCAAACCTTTTGCTTTTGCTTGTCAGTTCTTCCACAGACAGGGTGCCGCTGCACATTTGGGTTTCGAGTTGCTTCTGTTCTTCTTCCAGTTCGGCAATTTCTTTCTCGAGTTGTTCGAAGAGCCGCTTCTCTTTATAGGACATTTTTCTCTTTTCCTGTTGTGCCTTCTCTCGTGGTTTTGTTTCCTTTTTCTTTTCCTTTTTGGTTTCAGAAGTCTGCAAACCTTTCCATTCTCTGTATTGAGTGTAGTTGCCGGGGAAGTCTTTGATATCGCCGTTGCCGTTGAAGACAAGCAGATGGTCGACAATCTTGTCGATGAAATATCTGTCGTGGCTTACTACAATGACGCAACCGGCAAAGTCTATAAGATACTCTTCGAGCACTTGCAGAGTCTGTATGTCGAGGTCGTTTGTAGGCTCGTCGAGTACGAGGAAGTTCGGATTGCGCATGAGCACCGTACACAGATAGAGTTTCCGTTTCTCTCCTCCGCTTAGTTTATACACGTAGTTGTGCTGTTGTTCCGGTGTGAAGAGGAAATACTGTAGGAACTGTGATGCTGACAGATGCTTGCCTCCCCCCATGTCTATATAGTCGGCAATGTCTGTTATGACATCAATGACCTTCTGTTGTTCGTCGAATTTCAGTCCTTCCTGTGAGAAATATCCGAACCTAACGGTTTCTCCTATGTCAAACCCTCCGCTGTCGGGTTTTACTCTTCCGAGTAGCAGATTGATGAAAGTAGACTTTCCTGCTCCGTTGTCGCCTACGATACCCATCTTTTCAAAGCGGGCGAAGTTGTAGTAGAAGTCTTTCAGTATGACTTTGTCGTCGAAGGCTTTTGATACATATTGGCATTCGAAGATTTTGCTGCCGATATATACGTTTCTTGACTTCAGTCGCAGCTGTCTGTCTTCAATTCTCTTCTTTGCAACCTTTTCAAGTTCCACAAAGGCGTCTTCTCTGTATTTCGCCTTATGACCTCTTGCCTGTGGCATTCGCCTCATCCATTCCAGTTCCTTGCGGTACAGATTGTTTGCCCTTTGCACTTCAGCGCGCATATTGTCAATGCGTTCCTGTCTTTTTTCAAGATAGTAGCTGTAGTTTCCCTTATATTTATATATGGTGTTGTCGTCAAGTTCGAGGATTATGGAGCATACTCTGTCAAGGAAGAATCGGTCGTGGGTAACCATCAGCAGCGTCTTGTTTCCCCTGCCGATGAATCCTTCGAGCCATTCAATCATGTCGATGTCCAGGTGGTTGGTAGGCTCGTCGAGGATAAGCATGTCGGGTTCGTTAATCAGGATGTTGGCAAGAGCCACTCTTTTCTGCTGTCCGCCGCTGAGTTGTCCCATAGGTTGCGTAAGGTCGTTGATGCGCAGCTGTGTAAGGATTTGCTTTGCCTTGAGTATTTTCTCTTCCTGTCCCTGATGGTTGAAGCATGCGTCGAGCACGCTTTCTTCTGGGTCGTAATGAGGAGTCTGTTCAAGATACCCTACTTTTATGCCGTTTGCATAAACGATTTCTCCTGAGTCGTAGTCTTCTTTGCCGGTCAGTATAGAGAGTAGGGTAGACTTTCCTGTTCCGTTTTTTGCAATCAGTCCTACCTTCTGTCCTTCAGCCACGCTGAACGAGATATTCTCAAACAGTATGTCTGCTCCAAATGTCTTTGTCAGGTTCTGTACGTCAAGATATGGTTTTTGGCTTGCCATTATTCTTCTATCTCCTTATTAATGTTTTCGATATAGTCAAGAACTTCCTCTCTTCCGATGCGTTTGTCGCTGCTTGTCACGAAGTACGGCGGCAGTTCTTCCCATGTCTCTTTCAGTGTTTCCATATATTTCTTTGCCGCTTTTCTTGCTTTTTGCTCGTTGCCGATCTTGTCAGCTTTGGTGAATATGATGGAGAATGGTATTCCGCTCTGTCCGAGCCATGTGATGAATTCCATATCGATCTTCTGTGGGTCGTGTCTTATGTCAATAAGTACGAACAGGTTTACAAGCTGCTCTCTCTGCAGGATATATGATGAAATCATGTGCTCAAGTTTCTGTTGTACAGTCTTTGAGCGCTTGGCATATCCATATCCTGGAAGGTCGACAAGATACCACTCGTTGTTTATTATGAAATGGTTTATGAGCAGCGTCTTTCCCGGAGTGGCAGAAGTCTTTGCCAGTCCTTTATGGTTGCACAGCATGTTTATGAGGCTTGATTTGCCCACGTTGCTTCTTCCGATGAAGGCATATTCATGCTTGTTGTCCTTCGGGCACTGACTAATGTCAGCACTGCTTATAGTGAATTCCGATTTGTTGATTTCCATAATTAATTTTTTTATTCACGTTTGTGACATTTATACTGTGGCAAAATTACAAAAAAAAGCTCTCATCCGCAAACTTATATATTATATGCTTTCTGTGGATGAGAGTTTTTCTTTTATATGAAGCCGTTGTCTACGGCTATTCTGCCTGTTGTTCTGTTGTCTTGAATGTAAGTTCCTCCTTGTTCGGATTCTTTCCTACGGATATTGTGCAACCTTCCTTCAGTTCGCCAGACAGCATGAGTTCGCATATTCCGTCTTCGATGTATGTCTGTATGGCTCTTTTCAGCGGGCGTGCTCCAAACTGTACGTCATAGCCTTTCGTAGCAACGAACTCTTTTGCCTTGTCGGTGAGCGTAATGTTGTAGCCCATGTCCTGTATTCTCTTTACGAGTCCCTTCAGCTCTATGTCGATGATCTTCTTGATTGCTTCGAGGTCGAGCTGGTCGAAGGTTATTATCTCGTCGAGTCTGTTCAGGAACTCCGGACTGAACTGTTTGCTGAGGCTCTTCTGTATGATGCTTCGTGCATATTCCTTGTCGGAATCTTTCATGTCGGCAGAGAAGCTGCCTGCATTGAAGCCCACGCCGCGTCCGAATTCCTTCAGCTGTCGTGTTCCGGCGTTACTTGTCATTATTATTACGGTGTTGCGGAAGTCTATCAGTCTGCCGTTACCGTCGGTAAGTCTTCCTTCGTCGAGCACCTGCAGCAGCATGTTGTATACATTGCCGTGGGCTTTCTCTATCTCGTCGAGCAGAACGATAGAGTAGGGGTGGCGGCGCACTTTCTCTGTCAGCTGTCCTCCCTCTTCATATCCCACGTATCCTGGAGGCGCACCAACAAGACGTGAGGTGTTGAAGCTCTCGCTGTATTCGCTCATGTCGATACGTATCAGAGCATCAGCACTGCCGAACATGTATTCTGCAAGTTTCTTTGCGAGATAAGTCTTTCCCACACCGGTCGGTCCGAGGAACATGAATGCTCCGATAGGATGCTTCGGGTCGCGCAGTCCCATGCGGTTTCTCTTTATGGCCCTTACCATCTTCTCTATTGCTGCATCCTGTGCCACGACATTGTTTTTGAGAAGGTCGCCCATCTTCTTCAGGCGTTCGCCTTCAGACTCTGTCAGTTTCTGCACCGGCACTCCAGCCATTGTAGACACCACTTCGGCAACATCGCTTTCCGTAATGCCGACATAAGTGTCATATTCTCCGTTGTTGAACTGTTCCTTCAGTTTCTCCAGTTTCTCCTGCAGCACAGCCTGTTTGTCTCTGAAGCTTGCTGCAAGTTCGAAGTTCTGGTTCCTTACCGCCATCTTCTTCTTTGCGTCAGCCTCGGAAATCATCTTTTCCATCTCCATTATCTCCGGCGGGAACTGTGCATGTCTGAGATGCACCTTTGCTCCTACTTCGTCAAGGGCATCAATTGCCTTGTCGGGGAACTGCCTGTCGGAAACATATCTGTCGGTATATTTCACACAGGCTGTCAGAGCCTCATCCGAATATTTCACGTGGTGATGATGTTCATACCTTTCTTTTATATTATGCAGGATGGTGATGGTCTGCTCCGCCGTAGTAGGCTCAACCATCACTTTCTGGAATCTTCTTTCCAGAGCACCGTCCTTTTCAATTGAGTTTCTGTATTCGTTGAGCGTTGTCGCTCCTACACACTGTATCCTGCCACGTGACAAAGCCGGCTTCAGCATGTTTGCTGCATCCATGGAGCCAGGTGCGGAACCGGCGCCGACAATGGTGTGTATCTCGTCGATGAAGATGATGATGTCTGGATTGTTCTCTATTTCCTTGATAAGAGTTCTGATGCGTTCCTCAAACTGTCCGCGGTATTTAGTGCCAGCCACGATGCCAGCCATGTCGAGAGCAATCACACGTTTGTTGAAGAGCACCGGCGAGGTCTGCTTCTTGGCAATGAATATGGCAAGCCCTTCAACGATGGCGCTTTTGCCCACTCCCGGTTCTCCGATGAGTATAGGGTTGTTCTTCTTTCTGCGACACAGAATCTCCGTCACGCGTCTTATCTCCTCATCTCTTCCCACAACAGGGTCGAGCTTTCCTTCTTCTGCAGCCTTTGTCAGGTCGGTACCGAAGTTGTCGAGCATAGGAGTGTTGCTGCCCGTCTGTTTCGTCTGGGTTGCAGAATAGCTTTTTCCGCCCTGCTTGTTGCCTTGCGGAGCATTGCCGTTCATCTCCTCTTCCTCCTCATATTCGTCAGGCATGCCCAGTCCGTTCTTAGGAGAGTTGTTGTAGCTCTTGTAGAAATATTTGTATAAATCCTGGTATTTCATATTATTTGATTCGAGAATGTTCTTGGCTGCATTGTCTCTGCTGTCGTGCAGAATGGCAAGCAGCAGGTGCCTCTCGTCCACAGTCTGTGTTGACTGCAGGCGTGCTTCAAGCACGGCAAGCTTCAGAATGTTGTTGGCTTGCTCGTTAAGGTTTATATCTTCTGCTTCTGCCCACGAACCGTTGTTCTCTGATTTTATCTTGTCTTCAAGTTCTGCTTTGATGCTTCTTAAATCAATGTTCATCTCATTCCAAAGAGCCAGCATCGTTTCCGTATGCTCTCTCATGATGCCGAGCAGGATATGTGCCGGCCCGACAGAACTACTTGACAGGCGTTCAGCCTCTTCCTTGCTGAATGCCAATATCTCTGATACTATAGGTGAAAACTGACTTGTCATCTTGTTCTTTTTACCTTATTCTAATTGCGTTTCTTATTAACACTTCTTTCCAAAGCTCGTGCAAATGTAATACTAAATATGGTAATATCTGTATAAAATGCAATATTTTAAGCCTTTTTTTAGAGATTTACAAAAAGCGTGCCAACTATTCTCTCTTCCCCTCTCCGTCAGTCGCAATGTCGTGTCTCATGCTGAATTCGCATCCGCAATACTGCTGGTTGTAGAAGTTGTATTCCTTGATGATAGCTATTCTGCGTTCGCTCAAGCCTCCCTTGCGCCAGTTCTGGTCCCACCAGCAGACATCGTCGTATGGCTCCACTGCATATCTGCCCGCCTCGTTTATCTGTTCCAGACTTTTCCATCTTGAAGAGGCAAGCGTGGTGGTGATGACGCGTATGCCGTTTTCGTGAGCATAGCGGGCGGTGCGCCTTAGTCTGAGTTTGAAACATTCAAGACATCGGCTGCCGCGTTCCGGTTGGCATTCGAGTCCTTTGATGTTTTGCAGCCAGGTGTCATGGTCGTAGTCGTCGTCGATAATCTGCAGTCCCAACGACTGTGCGTATCTCGTACATTCGTTCTTCCTGATCATATATTCCTCTTCGGGATAGATGTTCGGATTGCTATAATATATAATAGGTGTAATGTTGTGCTTCAGCATACATTCTATTATAGCCGACGAGCATGGAGCGCAGCAGGTGTGCAGCAGCACCTTGCTTTCATTTCCCGGCACGATTACTTCATATTTCTTCTTTGCCATAATCTGTTATGAATCCTTTCTTCTGTAATGATTCCATGTGGCACGCCGTCTTAGAGGAATGGGGTAAGCAGATGGGCGAACCATCCAACAAACTTCTTCCAAGGGCTGCGCCATTTGTCCCAGTTCTCTTCTGTCAGCTTGAACGATGACTTTTTGTCATTGTCGAACATGTCGCTGAGTTCTTTTGTGGTATACGGGTCGATAATCACGGCATTCTCCTCGTAGTCGAAATTCAGGCTCCTTGAGTTCAGATTGGCACTTCCCACGGTGCAGAACTTGCCGTCCACCATTATCACCTTCGTATGGTGGAAGCCGTCTTCGTATATCCATACGTCCACTCCGTGTTTCATCAGCCGGTGCACGTTGTAGAACACGCAGTCCGGTGTAAGCGGAATATCACTGTGTGCCGATACCATCACCTCCACTTTCACGCCTCTCTTCACGGCATTGCGCAGAGCCTTTTTCAGTGTCGGGTTCAGCGTCAGATACGGGTTCACGAGCTTTATGCTGTCTTTGGCATCGTTTATGGCATCCGTATAGAAGCGTCTGATAATCTTGTTCGAGGTATGCGGCTCCCTGTTGATAATGCCAACCATCTTTCTTCCCGCCGTCAGGCATGTGTCGGGTGCCAGTCCCTTTATGTAGTTGGCATTCCTGAATCCGCGATAGTATTTGGCTCCGCTGATGTTCTGCTTTGCCACTTTGTTCCACATCCTCAGGAAGATGCTTTGCAGCGTGTTCACTTCTTCCCCCTCAATGCGGCAGTGCATGTCGCGCCATCTGCCCACTTGCTTCGTTCCTTTTATATAATAGTCGGCAACGTTCATCCCTCCCGTGTATGCCACCTTGCCGTCGATTACGACAATCTTCCGGTGGTCGCGGTGGAACACATGGTTAACCCAGGGAAAGCGCAGTGGGTCGAACTCGTAGATTTCAATGCCCCGTTCCCGGAGTTCCATCAGATGTTTCTTCTTCAGCGGACGGTTGTTGGAATCATTTCCGAAGCCGTCGAACAGAGCACGCACCTCCACTCCCTGCTTAGCCTTCTCAGCCAGGATGTCAAAGAGCAGCGATGCTATTGAATCGTTGCGGAAGTTGAAGTATTCAAGATGTACGCTGCTCTTGGCTTGCCGTATGGCCTTGAACATATCGTCGAACTTTTCCTGTCCGCTCATCAGCAGCGTCACGGAGTTGTCGTTGGAGAATCTGATGCCCTCCTTGCGCATCTGTCCCACGATGAGAGAGTCGGCAGACTGTGCCGATACGTAGCCTGTCGTCAGTAAGAGTATCGAAAGTAATGTCAGGAACCTGTTGTTTTGTTTCTTTATCCGGTGTATCATCCTTGTAATCTTATCCTGTCTGCTATAGTAAAACCTGCTTTTGCAGCCTATAGCCATATTTGTTGCATTATTTTATGTTATGATTGCTTGTATATATATTAAAATATGTGCAAAGGTAAATAAATTGTTCTATTGTTCCAAAACATGTGTGCAAAATACCGAACAATAGAAAAATAAACAAGAAAAATGTTGCTTAATATGTAAAAAAATGGCATCTTTGCAGCATCCGAAACAACAATAGTAGATTAATATTAACTAAAAAAGGAAAAAGACATGAAAAAGTTTTATATGACATTGGTTGCCATGTTTGTTGCAGTTGCAGCAAGTGCGCAGGTTTATGTTGGAGGTAACGTAGGTATCGCAAGTACGGATAACGGTGATGATGACGATGTGACAACATACAAGTTCTTGCCGGAAATCGGTTATAACATCAATCAGGATTGGGCAATCGGTGCTTCATTCGGTTGGGCAAAGGGTTCTTTGGACTTTGACGATGACACATATTCAGCTCACACATTCGAGATCAATCCTTACGTTCGTTACACATTCCTCCACAATAAGATTGTAGACGTATTCTGCGATGGCGGTTTTGGCTACAAGCATACAAGTGCTGGACATATTAAGGCTAACACATGGAACGTTGGCTTCAAGCCAGGTGTTGCCCTCAAGCTCGACAAGTTCAGCCTCGTTGCTCATGTTGGTTTCGTAGGATGGAAGCAGACTAAGATTGAGGATACTGATATCAAGACAACTACATGGGGAGTTAACTTCGATAACACAGACTTGTCTCTCGGTTTGTTCTATAACTTCTAATTGGAATAATTTCGGGAACAGGATTTGATTCAAACTATTGTTGGATGGCTGTATCAGGGTTTCATTATTCTGGTGCAGCCTTTTTTGTGCTTACACTATGAATGATTGCCGACCGATTATGCAAATCGGTGGATACTATAAAGGCTTGCAAGCGCAACCTTTTCGCCAAGATGGGCGTGAAGAACATTGCCGAAGCGCTGTTTCATGTCGTCAACTATCAGATGATATAATTTAATATCCGACTCAATATTATCTTCTTGTTTTGCCAAATACATCGGAATGTGTACCTGTTGTCAGCATTAAGAGAGTCAATTCATCATCATTCTGTTCCCAAACTAACAACCAGTCTGGTTTTATGTGCGCCTCCCATTCACCTTCATGGTTGCCATGAAGAATGTGTGGTTTATATTCTGATGGCAGGCTACCATTTTCTACCAATATGGCTATGGCCTTTCTTAGTTCTTCTATTGGATAGCCACGCTTTTTGCAAAGCTTTAAAGCCTTGTCAAATCTTTTGGTTGTACCAAACTTATACATCATTCCCCTAAAACAGTGTCAAACATTTCGTCAACAGAATTCCATTGGGTTACTCTACCTTTCGCCTTGTCCTCTTCGGCAAGTTCCAAATCTGTCTTCTTAGGTCTCAGAATAGAAATAGAACTAACACCATTCAACATTTTGATGGCGTTTTTCAGTTTTGTCAACATAGTAGGATCAGATACAGTTACCAAAAGCTGCGGCTCATTTATTACTGAAGTATTCATACTTATTCCTTATTTTAAATATACATTGATTTTTATCAGCAAAAATACGTTTTATTATTGAGACAACCAAGCAAAAACCTATAAAACTCCTGATACAAGAATCATATATAGAGATATTTATTATCATTACACCATTATTGGATGCCGTAGATAGACATATTACATTCTGTTCTTCTGACTTTCTCCAGCACCCATACCCTTATACTTGCTTCTTGTAGTGTTGAACTTATATTGTACCGTAAGCGACACTTTGGTTGTTGACAACCCGTCATAAACCGTATCCTTCATTTTACCAAAGTAAGATATCATTGCTTGTCAACGGATGCAGTAAGCGAAGAATACCAAGTTGGTGGCGATATATCTTTGAAAGGTCCATATGCCAAGAGGGATATACGAAAAATAGACTACTTTTTTCAAGGCACGTGATATGCCCTAAAATACAGGTCAAAAGAAGTAGAAAGAGAAAGTTACCGAATTTCTATGAGAAAGTTACCGACTTTCTA
>URLQ01000037.1 GCA_900548745.1 uncultured Prevotella sp. | reverse complement strand
CAACTTATGGTCGTGATTTTGCGTATTGCCTCAAGTCGCATGGTGGGGTAAGGGGCATTTATATGTCTTTATGGTGACATTCGATGCACTGTGCCCCCTTTTTACTAACGATGCAGATTATTTTCGCTTCTGTATCATATTAGGCGCGTAGTTGCGGATTTGAGGAGAAACAGACTTCGGCAGGATGGCAAACTGACCAGATAGTATGGTGGAAGGGTAAAGCTATAGACCGACAGGGCGGAGAGTTCGCAGCTCTTGTCCGCCAAGCCTATAATGCTATGTTCGAACAGAGTGAGGGCTTCCGTACAGCTTTGATGGCAACATGTGGTATGACATTATATCATACTAAGGGCGAGAGCAATCCATACAAAACAATATTGACTGAGCAGGAGTTTTGCGGTATATTGACAGAGTTACGAGAAAACAATGATTATCGTGACAATACTTAAGAGCTTATAACCAAATCGGTACAATATGGGCCTGAAGCATAGCATTATGCCTTGTATATTTCGCCGATATTGAATATGAATGTCGGATTTCAGGAAGGAGTTCGAAAGATTGGAGGCTTTTTGATAGGATGTAGTTACTTCCATACTCTATATCTCATAAACAAATAATAAACTTAGAAGTTGCGTCCGACACGGATTAATACATTGAAACTCAAATTTACCAAACAAATAATTAGAGAATCATGAATTTGACAAACAAGAGCAAACAATTGGCATATTTGCTTCGCCATGATAGAAAGTACGAGTTCGGCACTAATGGGTGGCGAAAAGTGTCAGACTTGATATGTAATCACGGTTTTACTCTTGAAGTGTTACAAGATATTGTCAATACGAATAATAAGCAGAGATACGAGTTCTCTTCTTATTTGTCATTCGAGAAATAATGTGTAAGTACTCAAATACGACCGAAACACGTCTGTTGAAACGATCAAACTAATTTTGAAATTGGTTTCAAGATTTCAAGGGACTGACGCTAATGACAGATTAAGAAATTAGGGAAAGTATAAGCTGGACAAACCCATTTATGTTTGACCTTTATCGCCAATACAATGCAAAAAATCTTGATAGAGAAAGAGAAGATTTTCGATAACTTAATATGTTTGTGATATGGAGAAAATGGTTACAATGCAACAAGATGAATTGTTGTGTAAGAAGTATAGCAACATCGGAGTACTACATTTGCCTAAGTCTCTTCGAATAGAGATGCAATATGAGAGTCCGTTTGCATCGTATGAACAACGTCCGTTTGTTTGTGCGGCTCCGACGAAATGTTTCAAAGTGCAAATTTCAGAGATTGATAATCAGTCTGATTATATAACACTCAAAGACGGCGTTCTCTATTCCAAAGACATGAGCCGTCTGATATACTGTTGGCAAGAGAAAGAGCATTTCATAATTCCACAAAGCGTCAAAGTCATTGAAGCGTTTGCTTTCTGTTTGCAAAAACGGCTTCGGGATATAGAGTTGCATAATGATATTGTCTCAATAGGCGATGCTGCTTTTATGGGTTGCGAAGCATTGGAACATATTGTCATTCCACGTTCCGTAATGGAGATAGGGAGCGACACATTTGACGGATGCATATCATTGAAAAGAGTGGAGTTGCATGATGAAATAACGCGAATAGGAAGAAATGCGTTTCGACACTGTGAAGCGTTGCAGGATATAATTCTGCCACGAAACCTAAACTATTTGAATGGCTTCGAATGTTGTTATTCCCTACATGAGATTGACATTCCTTCATCGGTTAAGGAGATAGACGGCTTTATGTTCTGCGATAATCTGCGAAAGGTCATACTGCATAGTGGAGTCCGAGAGATAAGAGATTATGCTTTCCGATTCTGCGAAAGACTTGCAACCATTAACTTCCCTGAAGGACTGGAGACAATAGGTGTTCGTGCCTTCTATCCTTCCAACATGGTAAGAGCGGTATTTCCAAACTCTTTGAAGAGAATAGGAGCAGAAGCTTTTTATCATAACGAGAGACTCTTATATATCAAATTTCTGTCAAATGCGAGTGTAGGGGATTGTGCTTTCGCCTGTTGCCCCATCATTCGAATAAAGAAGCCCGACGATATGATATTTGGAGATAAAGTGTTTGTGCAAGACACCTCGTATGATAAATTTGCTTTTTGGGATTGAAATGCAACGGTCGTTAAGTATTCGATAATTCTTCGATACATCTTCGATAATCCTTCGATGATTTTTCGTTATTTATCCGCAGGAAAGATATGATTTTTATTCGGTGGTGCAAAATAAAATTCGCCATTTTTATTCGGTGACAGCGAACAAACAAAACTGATTGTTTATAATTTTACTTTTCGATAACTTCTCGTTCGATTCTCGATAGAGTCTCGGTCGTTCTTCGTTCATCCTCCGTTAAACAATCGAAGAACAATCGAAGACCGATCGGCGGATAATATTACACTAAAGAATGTTGAGCAAAGAGGTGAACCAACTGATTGAATGGTTGTTAATGCATAGAAAATAAATGAAGTATGAGTTTGGATGGACATTTCTCAATAAAGAGACTGGTAAGTTGCGAAGAATCGTCTCTTTTTCTTTCAATAAAGGAGATAAAATTATGATGCTAAATTCAGAAAACAAAATCAACAAAGACAAATTGAACTTTATGGTCAATGGAGTATCTTTCAATATGATACTTGTTGAGCATGGTAGCTTTATGATGGGGGCAACGGAAGAACAAGAAGCCCCAAAAGATGTTGAGAAACCGGCACATAAGGTAATAATCACCAGAGACTACTATATTGGTGAAACTCTGGTTACTCAAGAATTATTTAAAGCTGTGATGGGCGACTTTCCTCTTTTTTTTGAGCCATCGGAATTCAAGGGAGAAGATCTGCCAGTAGAGCATGCGTATCGTACTTATTTCCAAGAGTTTATAGGGGCTTTAAACTGGAAACTACGAACTGTACTTGCTGGTAAGAAATTCAGACTTCCAACAGAAGCAGAGTGGGAGTTTGCCGCACGAGGCGGAAATAAAAGCAAGGGTTATAAGTATGCAGGAAGTAACAATCTGTGCGAAGTGGCTTGGTATAGTGAAAACAGCAATAATGAGACACATCCTGTAGCAAAACTGAAACCAAACGAATTAGGCATTTACGATATGAGTGGCAATGTCTCTGAGTGGTGTCAAGACAAGTTTTATGAATATTCACATACCACCCAGACGAATCCAATAGGACTGAAAAACATAACGGATCCGATAGAAATAAACCATGAGGGATTACGTATATGTCGTGGTGGCAGTTGGTATAACGAAGCCACATTGTGTCGCGTGTCTGATCGAAGCTACATCACTCCTATGCCCACAGCTTGTATTGGTATGCGGCTTGTCCTCTCCGATTGTGTATATGAAATTCCAGACGAGAATGCCTATGATACGCATATGTCTGAAGAGGAAAAGCTATATAGAAAATTATGTGTTCCACATTATCTAGATCAAGTATTTGTACATGATCTTGGAGAAGGTATAGCCTTGGTGAAACATGTGATGGGGACAGATTTTAAACCTCGTTATTTGATGGACAAAGAGACGAAATGCGCATATGAGTTCATATCAGATTCTGAGATTCTACTTACTGTTACTGACGAAGATATAGATTGGGATAGTCTTAAAGGGCAGCCACAAGAAGTTCTTGACATAGTGAAAGCACATTCGTTCCATTTCTCTGGGTATATACATCAATATTATAATGGTGTAGCAGAAGTGGAATGGTGGCTTAATCCTGATGGCGTGTACGATATTTATGAGGAAGGTGGTTGCATGCCAGATGATAAAGAAGTCAATCTATTCGGTGCTATTGATCGAAAAGGAAAGGTCGTAAAGAAGTTTCGCCTTAAAAAGATGACATGTAGATTCCAAAATAGAAGTTGTGTCGGCTCAGGGATGGAGATACGCAGCTACGGATTGGGTAAATTTATATGTTCTTCGAAATAGCTGATGGGAATGCTTTTTATTGGCTTTATGATGGTTATTTGTGCCATAACGCCAGCGATAGTTCTTCGATTGTTTAACGGAGGATGAATGAAGAACGATCGAAGAGTGATCGAGACCCTATCGAGAATCGAACGAGAAGTTATCGAAAAGTAAAATTATAAACAATCAGTCTTGTTTATTCGCTGTCACCGAATAAAAATAGCGAATTTTATTTTGCGCCACCGAATAAAAATCATATCTTTGTAGGAAAAAGCAGAGTATGGATAAGGAAATATTTAGAACGATAATCTCTGAGAATCAAGAATATATAGGAAGCATACCGTTGGTGGAGCGTCCCCTTGACTTGGAAGAGTATGGCAACTATGTGTTTGTGGGTGTAAGACAGGCAGGAAAGTCCTACTTGTTGTATCAACGTGTGCAGCAATTATTGGCAGAAGGAAAGCTTTTGGAGGACATTGTTTATGTAAACTTCGACGACGAGCGTCTGCAAGGGATGGCTGCTACAGATTTCGATCTCATAATTCAAGCCTATCACAGCATGTATAGCGGTCAGCCGATATTCTTCTTTGATGAGATACAGAATGTGGATGGTTGGGCTAACTTTGCACGTCGTCTTGCTAACTTGAAGTATCGTGTTTATGTTACGGGAAGCAATGCCAAGATGCTGAGCCGTGACATAGAGACCGTTTTGGGAGGCAGGTATCTTAGTGTGAATGTCTTTCCGTATAGCTTTAACGAATACCTTACGGCTGTTGGTGTAAACATTGCAGGAGGATGGCAGTATGGTAGGAAGGCTAATGAGTTGCAGCGTCATTTCAGAACTTACTTTGAATGGGGGGGGTTCCCGGAATTGGTCAACTTCCGCGAGAAGCGCATCTGGCTCAACAGCTTGTACAACCGCATATTCTTCAATGACCTTATTGTGCGCCATAAGATAAAGAACGAGGATGCCCTGCGTCTGTGTGTGCGTCGTTTGGCAGAAAGCGTGATGCAACCCTGCTCGTTGAACAGATTGAGCAACTTGGTTAAGTCGACAGGTGTTCGATGCAGTGCGTCAACCATTATGGAGTATGTGAGATATTTGCAGGAGTCTTGTCTGTTGATATCATTGGACAACTATGCCTCTAAGTTCACAGAAAAAGAAACGGTGAAGAAGCACTATTTTGTGGACAACGGACTGTTGCACCTCTTCATCAACAACCCTGACACACTGTTGCTTGAAAACCTATGTGCCATAACATTATATAAGAAGTATGGCAGTGGCATCTATTATTTCAACCGCAATATTGAAGTTGACTTCTATGTACCCGACGAGGGTCTGGCTGTTCAAGCCAGTTATAGAATGAGCGACGAGTCTACATTGGAACGTGAGGTAAAAGCCTTGGTAGCCCTTAATTCTTTATATCCTCTGAAAAAGGCAATGATTGTGACATACGAGGACGAGGGAGTGATGGAGCGCGATGGGTTGAAAATAGAGGTCGTGCCTGTTTGGAAATGGGTGCTAAATGGTGTATAATGAGACATTTGATTCATCGTGCTTACAAAGCAATGTTTGAACAAAGTGAGCTTTATAGAAAAATAAGAATTTTTTTTCTGATAGGATATGGTTACTTCTGATCTCTATATCTCATAAACAGACAAACTTAGAAGTTGCGCCCGACACGGATTAGGGTATTGAGATATGAAGACAATTAAGATTACAGAGCAGATACATGTCCTCGGAACTACGTTTAAGGTATTTATGAGATTGAACACTATTTGCGTAATGAAATACCCAAGAATGGTGTATATGTAAGACAGTTTGTGAAACATCATCTTTGGTTTGATGAATGTGATTATCTCAGCGACAATTATTGGCATTGTAGTTTTGTATTTGCAAAGTCATAAGATGAAGTTGAAAACAAATTGGAAAAGTTAAGATAGTATCAATTCCCTGAATTAAGGGAAGAATTGGCACCAATGATATACTGGGATGATAAATACGATGATATGGAAGTAACGGATGATATTACACTAAAATGACACATAAAGAAAAAAAACTGGCAAGGGGATAGCCAACACTTTGAATACACATATATAATACAAGGCTCGTTTCAATGTAGGTGTCTTGTCAAGGCTTACCACTTGAAACGAGCCTTATTCATATAACTAACATTAATATGGAGATAAAATATGCAACAATAAGCAAGACTGGTCGGCGAAGCAATAATGAAGATTGCTTTAACGTTTTGGAAATGCCAGAGCACAATTGCTTCATGGGAATAGTCTGTGACGGTATGGGCGGTCATTCCTTTGGAGAGACAGCCAGTGAAACGGTATGCAATACTATATCTGACTTTTGGAAGAAGCATATCAGTATGCCCGATTGCGACTCAAAGGTGAAACTTGCTTGCAAGAAAGCGAGTTGTGCAATTGACAAAAAGACATTTGAACTTCATCATGCAGAGATGGGTACGACCATGGTCATGGTAAGTATTGAGAACGATGTGGCAACCATTGCACATATTGGTGATAGTCGTTGTTATGTACAAAGACCTGGTGATGGATTACTTTATCAGACAAAAGACCATATTCGGCTTGATTTCGGATGGGAGATTGTTGCCAAATGCTTCTTCTCTTACCGCCCGGAAGTGGCTGTACCAGATATTCGACAAATCCAGCTACAGGTTAGTGACAGAGTGTTGCTGTGTTCGGACGGACTATACAAAAGCATAGCTCCAGACATCCTGCAAGCAAGGATGTTGGACGACAAGCCCTTGGAAGAGATACTTGATGTATTTGACTTTCTCTGTCAAAAACGAGGTGATGACAACTATACGGCAATATTGATGGAAATAGAATAAAATAAAGATAAGATGAGAAAGATACTATTAGAAATTGATTTGGCTATCTGTTCATTGTGGACTATAGCCGCATTGGGAAGCAGAATAGCATGGGTCGCTACTCCTGCAACATGGATTGTAATGTTACTTATTATGTCACGTCTGCTGCTCTCGTTCACGCTTTACCATAGGGAAAGGAAGTCATGGGTTTCTGGACTGCTGTTCATGGGTTTGACAGCCTTTGCTGTCAGTACAGAACTTGACATAAAACTTAATGAGCTTGCCTCAAAAGTATTTCCATTGTTGAACATCGACTTTGACCAATGGTGGTATGTAGGGCTTACTTCAGCAGTTGCCACATGGTTGTGGGTAGTTCCTTTGGCGGTCTTCCTCGTCAATATCTTACGTAAGGGTTTTCTGACAGACACCTTGACATGGAAAGACGCACTTGGCAAACTGCTCTGGACGGATAAAACTGCAAGGACATTCTGTTCCCTACTGTTGATAACAACAGGCACATTGTATGCTGGTCTTGCTATGAATGCGAGGATATGTCTGTTCGCCAGTGTCGTGGCTCCGACACTGAGTTTCCATCTGCTTAAAAGATATTATGGATTGGAGAAAGGAAAAGTGTGGGTGTTGGTTATATCCATGCTGATATTCTTCTTTGCCCAAACCCATGCCGGACTGTTGCGAATGGCCATGTTGGGCATCAGTTTTAGCATGGTGATCTATGTATGTAGTTCATTCTACCAGGACAAGAAAAAATTGTTACTGTCCGTTATGTCTGCCATCTATGTGGGTATAATGTTGCCAAGTTTGGCAATAGGCAACAACCAATACACATGCTTCAATGTAGGAAGAACAGGATATTATACTCTTGACACCTATCCAGGCATATTCAGCATAGAGGACAAGAAAACAGGGAAGATAGGACTGCGTGACAGATACGGCCTGTTGGTGAAACCGGAGTATGAGTCTATCGTCTATCATACAGCAAGACATTGGTTTGGCGAGTTGGAACTGCGTAAGAACGGATATTACACCCTCTATGACATCTGTAATAACGAGTATCGTACAGACAATCATATTAGCCATCAACTACAGGACAGTATCTGTCAAATGGTAGAAGAACACCTCTCGGAGTATGACTATAAATCTGATGAAAGACTTGAAGTAAGACTAATAGAAGCAAAGAACAGCCAAGTACGCACCCATATCAAGGCTTTGAAAAATGGATCTGTCATTTACGACTACGATGACAAGGAAGCGTTTATACCAACAGATTCCGTCTCTTGTACTCCAGGAACAATAGTTCGTGACTCTTTTATCAGATTGGAATGGTGTATGCTGAAATCACTTAGCTATACACACGATGCGACCACAAATGATTCCGCAGTCTATAACATTCATGTGACACTTGCGAGAGAAAACATGCCCAAACCAAAGGAGGCAGAAATGCTTGTGCAAAAAATCTCACGTTTTCTGAAGAAAGTTGATATAATATCAATCACTCTTCCACACTATTATAATGAACGATAAAAGACTATGAACGAGAAGTATGAAAAGAAGATACAAGCCGATGTGGACGCTATCTGGCTTGCATTACAGAGCAGCAGAACCTCTCCATCTCGAAACTTCTGACGGAAACAAAAGACCGCATAGTGGAAACCACTGTCGATTTTGAGGTACATTCTTCAAATGAACTACAGCAAGCCATCGACAATATCCGCAGGATAAAAAATGTGGATGAGGTGGCAAGAGTGGATATTGAATAACAAAGAAAACGAATAAAAAGACTTATATACACAACCAAAAGATTTCATAACCTATTATCAGATAGAAATATGAATATTATGTGATAGATTGAAGGTTACTTTTCCATCCATATTATCATAAACAGACAAAATGACAAACTTATAAGTTGTGCCCGACACGGATTAGGGTGTTGAGATATGAAGAATTGGTGCTTATATATAATAATGATGTTGCTTCTTGCAAGTTGTTCAGAACAACAGATAATGGAAGAAACGGCTTCTTCAACAAAGTTGACAGAGCATAAGAGCATGACTGATGCTCCCCAAGATACAATCATGTCATTGCTCTATCAAGCTCGTTTGGGCGATGGTTCGGCATATCTGAAACTGGCAGACTGCTATCGAGATGGATTTGGAGTGAAGAAGGATTTCTTTGGCATGATTACTATGGCTCACATGGCTGAGTGGCGGGGAGCAATCAATAGTATGGATGCCTATATCTACGGCTTGCCAGATGGTAATGATTACAAAACATTATTTCTCCTAATGGATGGCTATAAGTCGTATATTCAAGAGGGTCCAGACAGTATAGAACAAGTTCTACGTGCGAACGATAGTCCTGAAGCAAAGACGCTCCTCGGAATGATAGCTGTTGACCAAGGCGACACTATATCGGGGAGGAACATGATGAAGGAGGCAGCGGAGCAGGGATGCTCTCTGGCGGAAATGCTGTTGGCCATACCTGATTGGAAAGGCAGACTGAGAGCTGATGCTACGAAGCTCGGTATTCTTGCCTGCCGCGTTCCGCTTGCTTACTCTATCCTTGGCGATATCTATTATGAGCCGGACGAAAACGGAAAGGCGAACAGACAATTAGCTGCGGAATACTATATGGAAGCCGAAAAGCATGCCGTATTGGGAGGAAAGGGTGCCGCTCGTGTTCTTGAATATTACAGAAACGGAGGAGATATCCAACTGACAGAGGATGACGTGAAGCGATTGGAACTGATTGTACAACCCCAAAGACTAATGCAATAAATCTGGCTATGTCTTTCAATCAAATTTCTTTCGTCACTCCGCAGAGCGTTACCGTAATAACAGCTGCAAGTGTTCCAAAGTTCCAGACAGGGTGTAGACAAGAAAAACCATGTCTGGAACTTTTAAATAGAAAGTCCGTAACTTTCCTATAGAAAGTCGGTAACTTTCTCATAGAAATTCGGTAACTTTCTCTTTCTACTTCTTATAGCCTGCGTTTTGGGGTATATCCCGTGTCTTGAAAAAAGTGGTCTATTTTTCGTAAAGGTCTTGTTCACTTTAACCGTATTTCTCTGCTTCCCGTGTGTGAGATTTAATACGGCTCATCCGATATTTTGAGTGATGTAAACAGGAGATTCAGTCACTCCATATTCCGGATGAATCTTTAATACATTTGTGGAAGTGCAGAACTATAAAAATGAAGTATCATTCGGTATGCTAAAATAAAAGCGTGCTCCGTTTGTATAGCTGCTGTCTATTCCTACACTTCCGTTCAGCTTCTCGGCGATGACTTTGCAGATGTTGAGACCAAGACCTGTTCCTGGTTTGAAATGGTCTATCTTGTAGAAGCGTTCAAATATCTTTTCCTGTTGCTCTTTCTTTATTCCGATACCGGTGTCTGTTACGGAGAACATGACCATTCCTGACTGTTCGTTCAAAGAACAACCAAGTGTTATACTGCCGTGCTCTGTATTCTTGACAGCATTGGAGAGCAAATTGGTTATTACTTGCAGGACTCTCGCCTTGTCGGTTGTTATGGCGTAATTGTCCGGTATGTCGGTTTTGAAAATCATCTCCACGTCTTCCGCCTTGCGGTGCTTGACACTCTCTATGGCACTTTTGCAGAGGTCGTTAATGTTTACCGCGTTCTCCTTTATTGTATATCTGCCGTTCTCAATACTTGTAAGGTCAAGGATGTTTGTTATTATGGTGTTGAGAATCTCAGAGTTTGTGTTTATGATATGTGATATTTGTTTCCTGTCTTCTTCAGACAGGTTCGTGTCAGACTCCGTGGCAAGCATCTGTGAGAATCCAACAATGGCATTGAGTGGTGTGCGCACTTCATGACTCATGTTCTGGATGAATTCCGTTTTCTTCTTGTCAGACTCTTGTGCCTTGTCGTTGGCAATGCTCAGTTCTTCAAGAGTCTTCTTGAGATTCATGTTCTTTTCTTTAAGTATGCTGGCAGCTCTTTTATTGTAGCGTAGATACAGATACATTAGCAGCAGAAGAAGAGATGTGAAGGCAAGCGTGATGGCAAGTGTGATGCGTTTTGATTTTATCTTCTGCTCATTAATCTTGTGTTGAAGATTTTGATTTTCGAGTGTCTTTGCCAACTGTTCCGACAAGAGCCTTTCGTTGTTGTACGTCAGCTTCTTGGCATCGCTTGCCATCCATGCAAGCTTCTCGGCATCTTTGAATCTGAAAAGCTCAAGTTGCGTGTTCTTCAGCTCAAGTCTTGTCTTTGTAAGTTCAAGTTGTGAGCTTCTGTTTATGGCGCGCTGCTTGTCGATTTCCGTAAGGTTGTTGTTGATGGCCTCGCTCATCCTTGCCCAATCTGTGGTAAAAGAACCTTTGCTGTCACCGAAACGGTTTATGTGGAGCCTTCTCATGGCTTGCAGTAGGTCTTCGTATCTCTCTTGACTGTTGTATAAAGAGATCTCTACATATTGCTTGAAGGCTCCCATGCCGGGAGCTTTAAGTTTCTTTTCAGCTTCATTGAACTTCCCGTCGTCTATAAGTTTCATTGTCTCAATGCAGTTAGCCACGAATGGAATGATGTTTGGTGTGGAAGAGGAACTGTAGGATTTGTATGCCTTATATTCTTTTTTGAAGTCCGCTTTATTATTGAGCATGAACGAACAGAAAGCCATATATCCGTAAATGCCGGAGATGTCTTCCTTTCTCTTTGTGAGTTCCAGTCCCTTTGAAGAATAGTCCAGTGCCTTTTCAAACATACCTATTATTATATAGCATTCTATAATCCTTATATAGTTGCGCCCCTGGTCTTCGTCAATGTCATATTTCCTGTAGCTTTCAATGGCTTGTTCGTATTCTTCTATTGCCTGTGGAATTTTCAGGCGCTTGCGGAACAGGTTGCCCATAGAGATATGTCCGAGGACGATGCCGTTGTTGTGCTTGTGACGTTTGGCATAGTCCATTATGTAGTATTGGTATTTAATGGCTTCATTGTATTTGCCATGATTGGTAAGATAAGTCATCTTGTATGATGCTGCGCTGTAGATGTGTTTTGTAAGGTTGTGTTTTTTTGCAAAGTCAATGATAGAGTTGACCGCTCGGTCTACTTTCTGGATATTGTTGTCTTTTTGGTATTCGTGTTTTAGTTTGATATACAAGCCGAGCAATACAGTCTCCGTGTCACCTTTCTTCTTTGCAGCCTTTATCAGACTGTCTGCCAATACAAGGCTTTTCTCATTGCCAATATTCTTGTTGGCAAGGATGTAGAGGCTTTTCAGTTTGCTGTCCTCATTATTGGCTGCAGTGGTTTGAGCCTTTATCGCATGGGTGCTGCATACAAAGGCTAAGATAACGGCTATTATGGTAAATGGAAAGTTTCTCATCTCTTAATGTCCTATAGGTATTGTGAACCAGAAGCGTGCTCCGTTGGTGTATTCCGGATCAATATCTATCTCACCGCCGAGCTTGTTGACTATTGTCCTGCAGATGTCAAGTCCCAGTCCTGAGCCTTGCTTCATCGTATTAAGCTTTTGGTATCGTTTGAATATCTCCTTATGTTTGTCTTTTGATATTCCCACTCCCGTGTCGGTAACGGTTACGGTAACCATGCCGGGCTTTTCTTTCACAGAGCAGTCTACAGTGATACTTCCTTCTGATGTATTCTTGTCGGCATTGGTCAGAATGTTTATCAACACTTCACTTATGCGGTGGCGGTCGGATACTATGCAGAAAGAGTCATCGGCATCGGTGTTGAATACTATTTCCACTTTGTCTGTAAGTCGGTGTTTCACCGTGGCAATACATTCTTTGCATACCTCGTTGATGTTCAGTTCTGTCTTTCTTATTGTCATGCTGCCGCTCTGGATATGTGTCATGTCGAGAATGTCATTTATCAGTGTTGTCAGTAGTTCAGAGTTGTCGGTAATGTGCTTTGCCATATTCTCTTTCTCTTCAGTATTGAAGTCATCGCCCATATCCGTAAGCACATGCGAGAAGCCTACAATGGCATTCAATGGAGTGCGTATCTCATGACTCATATTCTGTACGAACATGGTTTTCATCTTTTCCGACTCCATAGCTTTCTCCTTTGCGGCATCAAGGAGAGAGATGCTTTCTTTCAGCTTGTTGTTTGTAGAAGACAACCTTTTGGCAAGAGTGCGCTTTCTCAGACTGAAGATAAGGGTCAGTATTATGGATGCAGCCACCATGATTATCAAGGCGGCATATAAGAAAAGCTCCGTCTTGTATTTGTGTTCCTTTGCCTGGAGCAAGAGCTTTTGTGTTGTCAGAGAGTCTCTTAGCTGTTGTGCCACGAGCTTTTGGTTGTTGCCGTATAGCTCGTTGCGCTTTTCCGTAACCTGTGCCAGAAACATGGTGTCGCGTATTCTGCCTAACTCAAGAGATGAGTTTCTGAGCACCATGTTGGCATTTGATAGTTCCAGCCTTGTGTTCTTATTGATGATGCTTTGTTTTTCGGCAATCATCTTTTGATTCTTGAAAAGTATGTCAGTGCTCTTTTTGTCGTATCTGAATATCTCCTCGTTGCCATTGTTTCTTGCTCTCATCAGCTTTCTGATATATCTGATGCTTTTCTTTATATCGTTATTGTAGCTGTAATATGCGTCATATAGTCTGTAGCTTTCCACTTCAGAGCGTTTTGCCATCTTTTCAATAGCTTCTGTCGCATCATCGTTTCTGCCGTCATAAATAGCCTTGAACACTTTCAGTGCTTCGTTCATTATAATATAAGTGTTCTCGAGTCTCACCTTATGTTCTTGCAGATATTGGTATCTGTCGATGAACTCATCATACTTCTTAAGCATGAAGCAGGCATACGCCTGATAAATGAAGACATTGTTTCTGTCGTTTTGGTTTACGCAGTAGGGCAATGCTTCCTCTGCAGCTTCAGCCATCTTTGGATAGTCTGTCATCATGCGATAGCAGTCGCTGATGCTTAGATATTCTCTTGATATATATCTTTCTATATTATATTTCTTGTATTCGTCAATAACCTGCTGATAGCAACTTACGGCTTCAGAGAGTTCTCCTCTGAACTGTAGTATTACGGCGAGCATTCTGTGTAGGGAGCAGACTCCCTCCTTGTCGTTACGCTTCTCTGCTAATCTTGTCTGTTCTTCGAGATACAGCAATGCTTCTATATATTTGTGTTGTTTGGAAAGGTAAGTGATTTTAAGTGATATGGCATGATAATAGAATCGCATCAGATTATATCTCTCACTCTTTTCCATAAGTTCATTGGCTGCTTGTTCAAGAGCGGGTAGGTTGTTGTCCTTGTGGTATTCATGTGTCAGTCTTACTACCAAGGCATTCAGTTCTCCGTATCTGTCACCGATGGCGATGGACTGATGTTGCAGACTGTCTATTACAGGAAGGCATTTGTCGGAAGTTCGTAGGTTGAATGCCTTTATGAACAGTGGATATATTTTGTCGTTTATCTTATATGGATTATTTTGTGCACAAAGATAACTGGTCATATTACAGAGAAGTAGTATGACCAAGAATATCTTTTTCTTTGTTTTGCATGCAACAGGCATAATCGCAGATACTTTTTAGTAGAGTATAAATCGAGTGTAAAGGTACTGAATTATTTTAACAAATCCTCTCACTCTTGGATGTTTTGCGCAGTAAAGAAGCATTTTTCCTCTTTTGTGTATTCTATCAATCTTTTGAAAGTGAAGTCTTTTGACAGTAATTGTGCATTGCCAACCATCACCAGATGCTTTCGTGCTCTTGTCATAGCAACATTTAGTTTGCGGTCAATGGTAGCATCTTCTGTTTCATCATAATACTCGTTGTCGGTAAGAAACGACAGCTGATAGTATTTCTTTATGGTGAATCCATAGATGATAAGATTGCGCTGACTGCCTTGGTAGCGTTCCACGGTGTCGATAGTTATATCATGAAGAGTTTCAGGAAGACCGGACTCTTCGATTCTTCTGTCTATGGCATTGCGTACGGTTGATATCTGATTGCGGTATGGCACGATTATGCCGATGCTTTTATTTACATTGAAAGCATCTGTTGCGTTGTCGTTGTTCTGTTGCATAATCATATTGTATTGTGTGCATACTATATCAGCAATTATTTCAGCCTCCGCAGAATTCATCTTGTCTGGTTCTTCGGTGTTATCCTCGGGGCAGCATGATATGAATGATATCCTGTGGGTGGTGAGAATTTTTTCAATGCTGTTGTTGCCGTGATATTCAAGAGGGGTAGCCTCTGTCTGATGTCTAAGAGGCACGGGGAGAAGCGTTCCGCCATAGAATGCCTCATTGGGGAAGGTGGCAATCTCCGGATGCATACGACCTTGTCTTGTCAGCACGTGACAGTAGTTGTGATTGTTTTTCCCATAGATGCGTATCATGCGTTCGAAGAAAGACAACCGGCAGTCTGTAAGCCCGATGTCATTCAGGGACTTACTGTTTACGACAGACTCGTTCGCCTCCTGCTGTACAACAGCCGGAAGCTGCTTCTCGTCTCCTATCATTACGATTTTTTCTATAGCATTCTCTTTGTCATGTTTTGCAGACAGTAATCCTATGATGTGAGGTTCAAGAATCTGTGACGCTTCGTCAATTATTGCAAGCTGGAAACTTTTTAGAGAGAATATCTCTGTATGTGAATTAAAAGCCGTTGTGGTTCCGCATATTATGCGTGAGTTGATAATCAGATGGCGTATATCATCAATATTATTGCACAGTCTTGCTTTATTGGACAAGAGATTTTCACGGTATTCAGGAGCGCAACTGAAATCGTTGCCAAGCCGTAGAAAGTCGATGTCTTCTTCTTTCAGCTTGCTGCAGATCTCATCTACCGCACGGTTGGTATATGCCATGAGCAGGACGGAAGTGTCAGGATGCAGTAGTTGTTCTTTCAGCACATTCAGCATGCCGAAAGAAGTCTTACCGGTTCCCGGTGGTCCTATTATAAGATAAATGTCTTGTGCTTGCATGGCTCCAAGTACAAGATTGTTGAATTCCGAATTGTCTCCTGAGGAGTAGTTGCCAATGAGAGTAATGCTTTTGTCAATCTTAGGACAGCGTGCTCCAAGAATGAGCTGTCGTCTGTCTTTGTTGGCGGACAGAAAAGAATGCATGCTTCGATAGAGAGCAGTGAAAGACGCCTCCATGAAATCGTGTTCGATAGCCCATAAGCATTCCTTCTTGTTGTAATAGCAGAATACGTTGTAGTGTTGGGCGTTACGCAAACGAAGACGTATATTGTTATGGCTGATTTCCGTTATGGTAGAGCGGAATACGATGGATTGTGTAGCGTCAGGTTCTTTTCCTTTTTCATAAGGATAGAATATGACGATGTCTCCGATACGGAAATTAGCTATGTCTGTATCGAAGTCTTGTGTGAATCCAAAGCATATCTCTGTTGTCTTGTCATTGATGGAATCATGCTTATTCAGCATTGTAAGGTTTTCATAGATATTTCCGGCTTGTCTTTTTTCCTGAGCCGAAGAGTTCCATATGGATGCAAACCCGGAGTTCTCTTTTGTGCGGTTGCCGATTTTAGCCAATACGTGTTCGGTGGATATGAATTTCAGGAAGCGGAAATAATATTCTCTTTCCAAGACAGAGGCAGAGTGTATGGGCAACAGAAGGTCCATGACCTGTGGCTTTTGGTATCTTTCCCATAGAGTGTTTCCCTTTGCAATCGGAAACATTGTGTTAGGGTTTAACGTCATTAATGCTTCCATGCCTTTCTGGGCATAGTGTAATTCGCCCCATGCAATTTGATTTCTTATCTTGAATGCTTCGAAAAGGAGTTTTGGTGCACTGCCTAACTCAATCAGTCCGTTGGGATATTTGGAGTAGAGCAGATAGGAAACCATATCGTCGTATGGCTTTTTGGCATAGGCATAATGGAATACCGCACGGTAGAGCAGCAATTGAATATAGTGTTTTAATTGTTGCTTTACAGCAGTCTTGTCAATGGTGTTTGCTCCCTTTCCGCTTTTCTGTTCAATGATGGTGGATTGGTCAAGATGTATAAAGTCCATTCGCCCCTGCAAGCCGAGCGATTCACAGAAGAAGGATGGTTCCAGAATAAGGTCTTTGGCTGATAGCGACTCGTTGCTCTTCTGGTGTATGTGGTTGGAGTGCATGATGTCGTTGATGTTCTTCTTTTGTATCATTGCATCTTCATGAAACGATTTGTTGATATCGTTGCAACATGCAATTGACAACGCATTGTCATAGAAGAAGTCTTTTATGCTTTCCGCATACGATTTTGTTTCGCCATAAGCAGCCTCGTCAAGCAACTGTCCGGCAAAGTTTCCGAGTAGAGTGTGTCGGGTACTGGTGTTGGGCTTGATGCGTGAAAGCAGATTCCAAATGGCGGAATCTCCATATTCCTCAAAGCATGAGGCTATGGATGTAACATTGATAAGGTAGTCGGGATTGAATATTATCAGTTCGGGTGATATCGAACCGTCGTCTTTTATTCTTGGGCGTATTATGTTCAATTGTTCTCCGACGATAAGCAGGTCCTTTATATATGACCAGTCGCCGCTTGAGTATTTCCCTGTTGTTGTATAGTCGATGCTGATGACGTGTCCATTATCGGCTCTTGTTGCATATATCAGTTTCTCGTCCCAACGCTCAATGATACAACGGAGAGAGTCAATGGCTTCTCCATTGTCTTCCTTGATTCTTTCATTGAATGTTTCCTCTTTTTCCAAAGGGAATAATTCCGTCAGTTCCTTTGGTATGTCATGGCCTGGATATATCAGGGCAATAAACTTGCAGACGCTTTTCAGATCGTGTGGAAAGCTTTCCGTCAGTTCTGTGTTGCTTGTCGTTTCAATATATCGTAGGCGGTTCCTTGTACCATTGATTGAAGAAGCCAAAGAACGGTCTTTATTGTTTTCTCTTATCTTGTATTCGCGGATTAGATATTGGATTTTTGGCAAAGGACCGGCAAATTTCACTTCTACTCCCTCAAGCTTCTGGTCTATGGCAGAATATAATATCCTGCCAAGAGCTTGATATCTGCCTTTTATATTTTTGACTCTTGTCAGGGCGATGAGGTCGTTGTAGAAGTAAAAGTTTTCTGAAAGCATATGGTTCTTGAGGTAACGTTTTGTAATATTAAGAGGAAATTAAAGAGACCTATCGGATGATGTAACAAACGATAGGTCTTTTAACGTAACAAAATACTTATGTAATCTCTTTATTTTATGGGCATTTTATCAATTCTTCTCTCATGACGTCCGCCTTCAAAAGGAGTCTTGATAAATTCGTCCATAATCTTCTCTGCTGTCTTGTTGTCGATAAAACGACCTGGCATAACGAGAACATTGGCATTGTTGTGCTGACGGATTAATCCCGCAATCTCTGGGATCCAAGCCAATCCGGCACGTATGCCCTGATGCTTGTTGAGTGTCATGGCCATTCCTTCACCACTTCCGCAGATGGCGATGCCAGGATAGCATTCTCCATTCTCCACGGCTTCTGCCAACGGATGGGCAAAATCAGGATAGTCGCAACTCGTGTCGCTGTATGTCCCGAAATCCTTGTACTGATAACCTTTTGCCTCCAGATACTGGATTACAAACTGCTTCAATGGAAAGCCTGCGTGGTCACATGCCACTCCTACTGTCTTTACTTCCATAGTCTTAAAGTTTTTTAGGGTTAATGATTAATTGTATTTAATAATATATGAGAATTATGAGATGGGGATTCAAGATTATCATTGTTTGAAAATCCTTTATCCCCTCCTCATTTTTCTTACATCCTATAGATTGATTTTATGCAAGGAACTCTTTTACCTGCTTGTAAACGTTCTCTGCTGTGTAGCCGAGTTTCTCATCGAGAACTTTATAAGGTGCAGAGAAGCCGAAGCTTGGCATTCCAAACACTTTACCGTTGGCACCAACGAGTCCTTCGAGTGTTACAGGCAGACCAGCTGTCATACCGAAAATCTTGCTGCCTGTAGGCAGAATGCTCTCTTGGTATTCTTTGCTCTGAGAACGGAACAGACCTTCACTTGGAGCACTTACGATACGAATCTTGATACCATCCTTACGTAACAGTTCAGCACCGGCAACGAGGGTAGAAACCTCAGAACCGTCAGCAAGAAGAATTACGTCGAAGTCATCATCAGAACCGGCAACGATGTATGCTCCCTTTCGAGCCTGCTCGTAGTCTGTGCCTGCTGGCAGTTTTGTAATGTTCTGGCGTGAGAAGATAAGAGCTGTCGGAGTATCCATGTTTTCCATTGCCATTGCCCAGCATACTGTGGTCTCGTCAGCATCTGCAGGACGGAACACACGTACACTGTCTTTGCCATGATGATTCTTGAGCTTCTCCATCAATCGAATCTGTGCTTCCTGTTCAACTGGCTCATGAGTAGGACCGTCTTCACCTACACGGAAAGCATCATGGGTCCATATAAACTTGATTGGTACCTCCATCAAGGCAGCCATACGGACAGCTGGTTTCATATAGTCTGAGAATACGAAGAATGTACCGCATGCAGGAATAACACCTCCGTGGAGATACATACCGATACACATACAAGCCATTGTCAATTCGCTGACACCAGCCTGGAAGAATGCTCCTCCGAAGTCGTTGCGTACGATAGAACGTGTCTTCTTCAGGAAACCATCAGTCTTGTCACTGTTTGAGAGGTCAGCAGAAGAGCAAATCATGTTTGGAACTTGCTCTGCCAAAACACCAAGACAAGCAGCTGAAGCAGCACGTGTTGCTGAACCTTCTTTCTGAACGACAGCACTCCAGTCAACCTTAGGTGCGTTGCCGCTGAACCATTCTTTCATCTGGGCTGCTTTCTCTGGGTTGGCTTCTGCCCATGCTTTCTCTTCAGCATGACGTTCTGCAACAATCTTGCGAAGCTCCTCTTTGCGGTCAGCATACAGCTTTTCTGTCTCTGGGAATATTACAAATGGGTTCTCTGGATTGCCGCCTAAGTTCTTGATTGTGTTGATGTAAGCTTCGCCACCAAGAGGTGCTCCATGAGTCTTTATATTGTGCTCATAGCTTGTACCATCTTCTTTCAGTGCGCCTTTACCCATAACGGTCTTACCGATGATGAGTGTTGGACGCTCTTCCTCTTTCTGGGCATCTTTCAGGGCTTGACGGATTTCATCAGGGTCATTACCATTAATGGTAACAACGTTCCATCCCCATGCCTTGTATTTTGCAGCAGTGTCCTCGTTCATCACAACGCCACACTCTGTAGACAGCTGTATGTCGTTTGAGTCGTAGAACATGATGAGATTGTTTAGTCCCAGGTTTCCTGCTATACGACCTGTGCCCTGAGAAATCTCTTCCTGGACACCGCCGTCTGAGATATATGCATAAATCTTATGCTTGATGACTTCTTTGCCGAGTTTTTCCTGTAGGAATTTCTCAGCTACTGCAGCACCTGCAGCAAAGGTATGTCCCTGTCCTAATGGTCCGGATGTGTTTTCTATTCCACGCTTTACGTCACGTTCCGGGTGACCAGGAGTCGGTGATTCCCACTGGCGGAACTGTTTCAACTCATCGATTGTGAATTTGCCTTGTAGTGCCAATGCGCTGTAGAGCATTGGAGACATGTGACCTGGGTCAAGGAAGAAACGGTCTCTGCCTTCCCATTCAAGATTGTCTGGATCCCATACAAGGAATTCAGAGAATAATACGTTTATGAAATCGGCACCACCCATAGCACCACCAGGGTGACCGGATTTTGCTTTCTCAACCATTGATGCTGCCAATATACGGATATTGTCGGCAGCTTTGTTCATGATTTTCTTTTCGTTCATAGTTCTATAATTTATGTTATTCCTCATTATTTCTTTACTATAGTTGCTTCTTTCTCAATAGACAGACATGACTGGTATTCTTTGATGTATTTATTGAAAGCTTCTACGTCTTCTGGAGTTGGAGCAATCTCTATGCCAGTATTTCCGGCAAACACATTATTGTCAAGGAAATCTGCAAGAGATTCGTTGTCGGCTTTCTTGACGAGGTATGAAGCGAGCAATGCTATTCCCCATGCTCCACCTTCGCCGGCTGTCTCCATTACCGATATAGGAGAGTTGATGGCAGCAGCAAGGATACGCTGTCCTACACCTTTTGTCTTGAATAATCCACCATGTCCTGTTATGCGGTCTACCTTGATTTTCTCTTGGTTGAAAAGTATGTCGTTTCCAATCTTTAATACTCCAACAGAAGCATAAAGGTTCGCACGCATAAAGTTTGCCAGATTGAACTTGTCGTTGGCAGAACGTACAAACAAAGGTCTGCCTTCTGCAAGTCCTGTTACAGGTTCACCTGAGATATAGTTATATGAGATAAGTCCTCCACAGTCGGCGTCCCCTTCAAGTGCATGGTTATATAGTTTACCGAAAATCTCGT
>URLQ01000036.1 GCA_900548745.1 uncultured Prevotella sp. | reverse complement strand
CTCCATAGCCATATTCCTGGAATGAAGCGTCCTGATATGTATAACTCTTGTATCTGTATCTCAGCTCATGTATCAGGGCATTGCGGAGCACTCCCTCTCCCTTTCCGTGTATGAACACTATCTTCATGCCTTTCTTTGCCTTGAACTCCTCAAGGGTCTTGCGGAACACATCCAGCTGATAGTTGAGGATTTCGGCATTCGACATGCCGGCTGTGGTATCCAGAACTTCCGTTGCATGCAGGTCTATCACCAGCGGTTCGTTCTGGGAGTGTTGCTTCCTCTCCGGTTTTCTTGCAGGTGAAGTGATTTCAAGCTTCTGCTTCTGCATCATCTTGTTTTTCAGTTCAGAAGTGTCGATGGCAAGCTCGCGAACGGGTTTTCCGTTTTCGGCTACAGCTATGACGAGGGCATCCTCATCGAAGAAATCATTCTCGCGGAAGGTATGCAGCTTGTAGAACTTCACCGGGTCCACCTTCAGCCTTACGTCCATCGTAGGCTGCAGGGCATAAGGCTTGCCCACCTTGTAGGCATTGAGCTGAATGGCTCCGTTCTGAAACTCCGCTACGTCCTCTATGCTTACCTCCGCTATGAGCAGCTTGGTGTTCGGCTCAAGGTCGTTGTGCGACTGCAGAGTCCAGTTCTTGCCGTCAAACAACGAATATGTGTATGAAAGGAAATAGTTGCAGTCGTTGATGGCATAGAGTTGGAAGCGTGTCTTGCTTATATTTTGCTTGTCCTGCGGCACAAAGCCGAGATACATGTTTATGGTATCCGAGTCGGCACGCTCCACTACATGCATCCCCACCTTGTCGTTAACCTTGGCAAGCAGATCCTCATTGCGGTTTTCGTTGCTTCGCTTTATCGTGTCCTTGGCATCCTCCTGCTTGGGAACAGTCATGCCGGGAACGGACTTTGCCTGCTTGTCCTCGTTTACAACCACAAGGTCTGAAACCTGTGTTGGAATCTGGAAACCGTCTTCGTCCTCTACCAACGCTATGCTCTTATCCTGGAAACCGACAATCACTCCTCCGCCGATCTCACTCAGGAATCTTACTTTATCACCTATTTTCATTTTATTCTTTTCGTTTTCTTATGTGTATATTATTGTCTTTCATTCTTCCGCCTTGTCGCTTCATGCTGTTTCTCAAAGAAAAAGCCATATTTCCAACAAGTAAGCATATTAAAAAACAAGCCACCCCTTAAAAGGAGTGGCGAGCCTTAGTTTTTTCCCACCTAAGGGTTATATTATGGCGCAAAGATACGGTTTTATCTCCATATCGCCAAACTTTTCAGCTGTCTTTTTGTTGAAATAGAGATTTTATACATTTACGAGTAATTACAGAAGCAGTTTGCCAGGATGCGAATTTTCCTTTCACAAGTACCATAGACAGGCATCATAAGTACCATAGACAGGCATCGCAAGTGCCATAGACAGACATCGTAAACAGCCTGTTTAGCACACCCGAAAGGCTTGGATAGACGCCGCAAATGACATGTTTATGAACACGGTAGCCAAATAAAATGACACACCGGAGCAATATCTTTGCTGTCGAAACGTTATCTGTATAATATAATGCGATATACTAATATGACACAGAATCAACAAGAACAACAGCCTATATTATGAAAGATTTTGCAGCAATAGACTTTGAAACAGCCAACAGCCAGCGTTCATCTGTCTGCTCTGTGGGCATCGTTATAGTGCGTGGCGGCGAGATTGCGGATAAGTTCTACTCGCTCATCAAGCCCGAACCAGAGTATTACAACTATTGGTGTAGCCAGGTGCATGGTCTATGCGCCGCAGATACTGAAGATGCGCCCATCTTCCCCGAAGTGTGGAAACAGATAGAGCCGAAGATAGCCGGTCTGCCTCTCGTAGCCCACAACAAGGCGTTCGACGAGAGCTGCCTGAAAGCGGTCTTCCGCGTCTATCAGATGGACTATCCCGATTATCCTTTCTACTGCACCTGCGTAGCTTCGCGCCGAGTCTGGCCACAAGGCAGTCATACCCTTGATGTAATCGCCGCCCGCTGCGGCTATAATTTGTCAAACCATCATCATGCTCTGGCCGACGCAGAAGCCTGCGCCGCCATAGCATTGGAAATATTATAACCAATTTAAAATCTAATCTTATTTGAAATAAGAATACGATAGAAAATCAGAAAGAAATCGTCCAATATGGAGTGAGCATTTCACAATTCAATATAGACAATCCGGAAACATGTTATGGAATGAGCAGCGAACTGTCTCCATAGCTCAGGAAGCGGAAGTCATGAGCCAACGCATAATCATATATTCTCCTCCAGTCTCCATGCAGGAAAGCACTTACGAGCAAGAGCAATGTGCTCTGCGGCTGATGGAAATTGGTGACGAGCATATTCACAATCTTATATTCATAGCCCGGCACAATGATTATCTGCGTGGAGAAATGTATCGTGTTCACATTATTGGCATCCATATACTGGAGGATTGCCTGCATGGACTCCACGGAGGTCAGCTTGGGCAGACTATCGTCATAAGGCTCCCATTGTCCTACATGAAGTTCCTCTTCCGTCAGAGACTTGTCAAGAGAAATCTTTATTCCTACATAATACAGACTTTCCAGCGTGCGCACACTTGTTGTGCCGACTGCTATGGAATGCCCTCCATGCTGTATAAGCTTTTCTATCGTGGAACGGTGCACGCAGATAAACTCCGAATGCATGTCATGACCACCAATCTCTTCACTCTTTACTGGTTTGAAGGTGCCTGCTCCTACATGGAGGGTGATTTCCTCACGGTCTACACCATGACTGTCTACAGACGCCAACACGTTGTCTGTGAAATGGAGTCCTGCCGTCGGGGCGGCTACGCTGCCTTTTATCTTAGAATAAACGGTCTGATATGTGGTCTTGTCGCTCTCCTGCGTCTCTCTGTTAAGATACGGAGGGATTGGAAGCTCACCTACGGCATCAAGGATTTCGGCAAAGTTGACATCCGTATTGTCCCAAGAGAAGCGTACCTGATGGGAGGTATGATGCTCGCCGACATACTCCACTCTGAGGTTAACGGTGGTTCCCTTGACATCAATCTCACGGGAAAGCGTCTGCTTCTGTCCTTTCCACTTCTTCAGATTACCCACAAGGCACAGCCAGGAGCACTCCGAAGTGGACTGGAACATCTGTTCATAGTCCGCCGGAGCATACGGTTCAAGCAGGAAGACCTCTATGAGGGCTCCTGTCTCCTTTCTGAAATGCAGTCGTGCCTGTATGACTTTAGTGTTGTTGAAAATCATCAGAGCTTTCTCCGGCAGATAGTTTGCTATGTTGTAGAAATGGTCTTCGCTTATCTCTCCCTTTCTATATACAAGCAGTTTGCTGTGGTCGCGCTGGGCAAGAGGAAACTTAGCTATTCTCTCGTCGGGGAGAGGATAGTTGTAATCATGTATCTTTATATGTTTTACATCCATTATATTTTGTATTTTTCTATTCTAATATGTTTGTTCTATTCAGGATAATGTCATCGCATACAATACAGATAAGACATATATTGCCACAATCGTCATGACAACAATGTCCGTTGTCACTATCGTATATCCCTTGGAAGTATATTGGTTCGAGATGAACTCACCGCCCATGGAGAGGGTTGAATAAAGCTTTGTATAGATATAATATACCAGCAGTCCCATCAGCGCACCCCAGACGATGCCTACCAAGACATCGGAAGGATAATGAACGCCGAGATACAGACGGGTGTAACAGTTGGTCAACGCCCATACAAGCATTGCGATAAACAACTTGCTGTTTCTTACCAGAAGCGAAAAGAACACGGTGAGACTGACCGTGTTTGCCGCATGGGAGGAAAAGAAGCTGAAATCCTTTGAGCCATAACCTTCTACGGATAAAATAATATCTCTCAGCATTGGGTCGTTTACAGGTCGGAGTCTGCCTACAAGAGGCTTCACGATATAATCGCACACACCTCCGGAAAGCAGGACGCACAATACAGCGGCTCCCACTACAAGCATTATCTGAGCCATCGTCTCGCTGTTGTTGATAACGAGATACAGCAGAGCTACGTATAATGGAATCCATACAAAACCTGAAGTCATGGTAAGCATCAGCCCATCAAGAAAAGAAGAGCTGCTGCCATTTATCATCTCAAGCAATGTTATGTCGAAACTTTCTGACATTATTGTTCCTTTCTTAAATCTTTTCTATCTGCGAAACATGGAGCCATCCTTCTCTGTTGTCACCAAGACGGATATATTTCCAGTCCTTCATACTGTCGTCCAGGATATCTACTCTTGTACCTTCATGAATAACAGCCACATTTGCAGCCTTGTCGTCAGGGGTCTTCTTCAGTTGCAGGGATGGAGCAACGACAATGGCTCCCGTGCGATTGACAAACTGCGACTTCTGTCTGTATGCACATGTGATACTGAGAACCACCACAGCAGCAAGGAATATTCCGGAGAAGAAGCCAATCTTGCGCGTCATCACCTTTGTAGAGAAAAGATAAACGGCTATCATCACAAATGCCAGCACCAGACACACAAGCGACATGGAGGCCCACCCGTCAATGGACAAGCAGTTGACGAGCGACTTATACCACTGCACAAGAAACATCTGAGGCTCCGGGGCTATCTTGTCTATCGTCTTTGACTGTGCAAGCTGCAGGTTGAACTGTATGTCACGGTTGCTTGGAGAAAGCAGCAATGCCCTCTCATAGCTCAATATGGCATAGGTGATGTTGTCGGTACGGTAATATGCATTGCCGAGATTATAATACAGCTCGGCACTCGAACCGCCCTTCAGCAAATCACGATAATCCTTTATCGCCTGCTGATAGTTGCCTTTCTTGTATTCCGCATCAGCATTCTGCTTGGTGATGGCACATGCAGGAACAGTCATAAGCATAAGGACAAGAAGCATTGAGAGCTTTCTCGCTGCTGCCTTAGGCTTTGATTTCAGAGAGTTCTCTATAGAAGTTATCGTATTCATCGCATTCTCAAATATTTCATTCATATTCTCTGATGCTGCAGAAGGAGAATAACGCTCCATCTCACAGACATCAATTATACCGATAAACTTGTCTGTAAGAGCTGCATCAACGCCTTTTTGCAACAGTATACCTTCAACACTACTTCTGTTCAGATCGTTGGCAGAGAGGTTGAATTTCTCTTCGGCATATCCCCAAAGAGCCTTCAGCACATCCTCATAGAACGTCTCCTTCTTGCCATGAAGCATCGATTCATTGGCCTGGCGCAGACGCTTCAAAGCGACCCTGTTGGCACGTTTGTTCTTACGACGTTCCACATCATTGCCCAAAGAGATATACTTGCGCAAGGCATACATCACTATCAGGGCTATCAGTATTATAAAACAGAAGACAACCCAATACGTTGCTGAATCAAAGAATATGGTGTTCATATCCTGTATCTCGGCATTTTCTTCCATCAACGGATTGATGTCCTTGTTCTTCAAGTCTGAGTCGAAATCATTGACGGACGAAGAACCGTTGCCCTGCCCTACTGTTATTTCAAATGGCTGGGTCTTTGCTGTTTTATACGTATGGGTCTGCGTATCAAAATAGGTAAACTCTATAGCCGGAATGGTATACTTTCCCTTATTGCGCGGCACGGCAATGAAATCGTATATCATGTTTCCTTCCAGTCCGTTACCCGTAATCTTCGTCTTGTCGGTTATCTTAGGATCATACTTGTCGAAGTCTTTGGGGAAATTAACAACCGGCTGCTTGATGAGCTTCATATTGCCACGACCGCTTATCACCACTCTTAGAGTGAATGGGTCATTGGTGCGGATATCCTTCTTGTTAAGCTGTGCGCTGACATTGAAAGTACCTACTCCACCTGAGAAGCCAGCCGGCTTGGCAGGCAACGGCAACACATTAAGGGTCAACCCTGGAGCCACAATGTCTCTCTTCACTTCAACGTAAGCTGAACCGCCATTGAAGAAAGCCTCTACAGGGTCAACGTTTCTGTTCTGCTGCACTACGGAACCCTTGAACACGATGCTCGGAACCTTCAATGCACCATGCATCTGCGGATACATTATATACTGGCTCCATGTCACACAACGATATGCCTTCCCGTTATGATTCTCTAAATGGAAGGACTTCTGCTGTGGAAGCGGCACCTCAAGGGTGTGGAAGCCGGTTAGGTCGGGCATGTCGCCTTTCAATTCTGTAAGATCTACAAGGGTATATACCTTATATGTAAGCACCACCGGCTCCTGCTCATAGACGGTATTCTTGTTGGCACTTACCTTTATGAACAAGTCTGAACCCTTTATTGCGGAACCAGCCGGACGCATATGCGGCTGGTCATTTGAATTGTCGTGCATGTGTGGAGCACCATTTGCGGATGTGTTCTTACCGGAAACCTTTATCATATGGGGTCGTGAGGTATACCTGTGTCCGTTGACGACAACGGATGCCGACGGAATCTTATAGGTTCCGTTCCTTGTGGCACATAATATATATGTGAACGTTGTCGACGAAGAACTGCTTGCATGACCGTTGACGACCTGATAGCTCGACTGCGAAGAACAGTACGGACCGGTTATCACTTCCAATGCATCCGGAATATTGCCCATGCGAATCTCACCGGCATCCTGCGTGTTGATTACATATGATAGTCTGAAATTCTCACCTGTCATGACATGCGACGGAGCAGAAACACGAAGTCCCTGAGCATAACATGCCAAAACGGAAAGTAACAATACTATATTTAATATAACCTTTCTCATATACATATATATATAAATGCTATTTCTCTTTTTTTCTATATTATATATCACCAATTCTTTTCCAGAGAGCGCGACTGCTGTTGCTGCTGCTGTCTGTTCAGGCGTTGCTGCGTCTGCTGCTCCTGCTGCATCGCCGCATTCAGCAGCTGCTCTGCATTATCTTTGCTCATCTGAGGCTGTTGCTGCTGCTGTTTAGGATTTGCCTTTTCCTTGTCGGGCTTGTCCTTCTGCTGTTGCTGCTTGTCCTTGCCATTTTCTTTGTTCTTGTCGTTTTGCTGTTGCTGCTGCTTGTTGTTTTTTCCATTCTTCTGCAACTTCTTGCAAAGGGCAAGATTATACCTCGTCTCATTGTCATGAGGATTGTTGCGCAACGACTCAGAATACGCCTTTATAGCATCACCATACATCTTTCCACTCTGACAAATGATGCCTATATTATGGTAAATCTTAGCCTTACGCAGTTTATTGGTCTCCACCTCGCTCGCCTTCTGATAGAACTTTACAGCCTCCGAAGCTTTGTTCTGCATCATCAGCGCACAGCCTAAATTGTATAAAGCCTGCGGATTACCGTTATTCTTAGAGAGGGCCTTACGATACTGCACCTCTGCTTGCGAAAAGTTCTTCAGCCGATAGGCCTTGTTTCCCTGACGGATAAAGTCCCGGTCTGTCTGTGCCTCAATCACACAAGGGACAAGCATCAGAAGACAAAGAACAAAATGTCTTATATTCGTATTTATCATTGTTATCATTTTTTAAATAACTTGATATTCTTAAATATCGGATTCTTCACTTCAAGTATCAATACTTCGATTATAATCAGCACAAGAGCAAGAAGGGCAAATGTCTGGAACTGCTCATCATACTCGCTGTATACGGCATTGAAGAGTTCTCCCTGCTGAAGCTTTGCCAACTCCGAGTTCAATGTCTGCTGAGCGTTATTGGTGTTGTCTACATGGATATAGGCGCCGCCACCAGCCTGGGCAATCTGCTTGCACATATCTTCATTGAGCACAGACATAACCTCGTTGCCATGATTATCCTTCATATATCCTCCATGACCATCTGGTATAAGACCTCCTTTTGGCAATCCTATACCAAGTACAAAGACGTTGACACCACTCTTCTTTGCCTTCTGGGCTGCTTCAAGAGCACCACCCTCATGGTCCTCTCCATCAGTAATGACAATTATCGCCCTGCCCACATTTTCCTTCTTCGTGAAACTACCCAAACACGTGTTTATGGCACCGCCTATGTCTGTTCCCTGTGTGGCAATAAGAGATGGCGAAAGACTCTGAAGGAACATCTTTGCCGATACGAAGTCGGTGGTTATAGGCAACTGCACGAAAGAGCTGCCGGCAAAGACAACAAGTCCGACCTTATCGTTCTTGAAACCGTCTATCATATTCTCTATCAGCATCTTGCTTTTGTCCAAACGGGATGGTGCAACATCTTCCGCAAGCATGGAGTTACTGATATCGAGAGCAACCATAGCCTCTATTCCGTTTCTCTTCTCGTTGCTCAGTTTCGTGCCAGCCTGCGGACGAGCAAGGACTATTATCAACAGGGCAAGTATGGTAAGAGACAATATGAACTTTACTACAGGACGCACCTTGGAGCGTTCCGGCATCAGTCCATCTTGCAGATTACTGTCTGCCAGACGCTTCAGAAGAGTTCTTTTCCTTCTGATATATAAAACCCATATTCCAACAAATACAGGTATCAGTATCAAGAGATACAAATATATAGAATCAGCAAATCTCATAATTTCATACAAACGATTAATATTGTTACACTATCATGGAATACGACGCAAGACAGTAAGTCTCAGCAGCAGTTCTATTACGAGCAATACTATTGCAGCCATTGCAAACGGCATATATGCCTCGGAACGCTTTGAGAAATTCTTTGTGCTCATGCGTGTCTTCTCCAATTTGTCTATATCCTTATATATTCTTTTAAGCTCGGAAGTGTTGGTGGCACGATAGAACTGTCCGTCTGCCATCTGGGCAATCTGACGAAGAGTGTTCGTATCTATGTCCGCACGAAGATTCACGTATCGAACCATCCCTGCCACCTTAACCGGATAAGGAGCCAAAGACTTGCTGCCAATGGCTATCGTATACACTCTTATTCCATAGCTCTTTGCAATCTGTGCTGCCGTAAGTGGGGAAATGTCTCCCATATTGTTGCTACCGTCAGTAAGAAGAATGACAACTTTACTCTTTGTCTTGCTGTCCTTCAGACGGGCAACGGCATTGGCAAGTCCCATACCTATAGCCGTACCATCCTGTATCAATCCCCTTTCTGCAATGTCCGTTCTTACATTCATCAACAAATTAAGTAACGACTGATGGTCTGTTGTCATAGGACACTGCGTGAAAGCCTCACCAGCGAATACAGTAAGACCGATATTGTCATCCTCGCGATCGGAGATGAACTCGGAAGCTACAGCCTTTGCTGCCTCTATACGGTTAGGCTTAAGGTCCTGCGCCAGCATACTTGTAGAGACATCCATTGCCATCATTATGTCAATACCCTCCGTTTCTTTCGTTCCCCAACTGTTGTAGGTCTGTGGACGGGCAAGAATCAAAACCACAAATATAAACACAAATACCCTTATGACATTCGGCAGTTCAACAAGTCTTGTACGCAGACTCTTATGTGCATTATAATATGCAAAAGAATCCGCCACATGCAATGCCGGTTCATTCTTCTTCCTGTATAGCATACACCATAATATATATGGTATTATAAGCAGAAGCAAAAACAAATATTCTTTATTCGCAAATTCCATAGAATCCTAAATTAAAAGATATGCCTTATATATAACCGCCACGAGAGCAGCCAAGGCAAGAATTACACTAAGTGCTATTGCCGACTTGAGGAGAATACGCTTGTTGGCAACTTCTGCCTTCTTCTTCTCCTCTACCGTAACCACACGAACCGGTTCTTTCTCTTCCACCTTTGTATCATTGATAAATGCCAAGGCATTCATCAAATTAGCATCATTCTCGTTTATAAGAACAGAATGCTTGGCAAATTTAACGAGATCGGCTGTACGGAAGAGATTCACGACTTCGTCTATCGCGCCATTTCCTTCAGCACGCAGACGGTCTATAATCTCCGTACTCGTCATTTCCATTGCATCAAACTTGAAACGCTCTGCTATATACTTTCGCAGAATCATTGTCAAATCGGTATAATACCGCTTCTGGTTCTCTGACACGACAGCTCTGTCGGCCTTCAACTTCTCGATATCATTGATTGCCTTCTGATGAGGCGGCACGTATTTTACAAGACGTATACGGCTTATTATCGGCTTGTTCTGTTTCAGACGTACAACAAAGTACACAACCAAGACAAGCAAGACGACAAACAACAGGCTATACAGGAATACAGATACCCACTCTTTCCACATAAAAGGATTGTCCTGCACATCCTTAGGCGGATAAAATTTATCGGCATGAAGAGTGTCTACCGGAACAGTAAGCACCTTCAGGGCAAGTGCCTTCGTTGGATAGTTCTTTCCGTCGACCTTTATCTTCAGGGAAGGAATATAATACAGATTTTCATCAAAAGAAGTCAATACATACGACTTTGACACTCTTATCTTGTCATCGTCCAGCTTTGTTGTATCAGACTCAAGATTCTCCAACACTTCAAGTCCCGGTGTTATATATTGACTCCTCTTAAAAGAAGGGAAAGCAATTTTCTGCCCATGCTTTATAGTGGCAGAGATAGTCAGATTCGTCTGTTCTCCAATAAGAATCTGCATCGTATCTATACGCTGATCTATTGTTATTTGCGCATTGGCATGCAAAACCGCAATCAATGTCAGCATTAAAGTTATAATACGTGTCATCATTCGTAATTCACTATAAGTAAACCTTTTACGCTCTCATTTTAAACAAGCTTAGCAGACTGCTCACATAATCCTCATTCGTAGCTATGGAAACGTTGTCAACGTTTGTCTTCTTGAAGAGCACGTCCAATGTCTTCTGTCTGCTTGACCAATAGTCAGCGTGTGCACGTCGCAATTTCTTGTCGCTCGTATCAATATACATCTCATGTCCTGTTTCGAGGTCACACACTTTGACAAGCCCTACATCAGGCAACGACTTGGCAAACGGATCATACACCTGCAAAGCAACCATATCATGCTTTTTGCTACATATCACCATTTCCTTGTCAAAATCCTTTCTGCTATAGAAATCACTTATCAGGAATGCTGTGCATCTGCGCTTCATCGCTCCTACAAGGAACTCCAATACACAGGAGATGTCCGTACGTCTGCTTTGAGGATGAAAATCGAGCAACTCGTGTATTATATACAGAATATGCTTGCGACCTTTCTTTGGCGGAATATACTTTTCTATTTTATCAGAAAACAGAACAACTCCTATCTTGTCGTTATTCTGAATGGCACTGAATGCCAAAGTCGCTGCAATCTCTGTAACGACAGAACGCTTGGTCTCTGTACGTGTGCCGAAATCGAGTGACCCACTGACATCTACAAGCAGCATTACCGTCAGCTCACGCTCTTCCTCAAACACCTTCACATAGGGATGGTTCATCCTTGCCGTGACATTCCAATCAATATCGCGCACATCGTCGCCATACTGATAAGAGCGCACTTCGCTGAATGCCATACCCCTACCCTTGAAAGCAGAATGGTACTGTCCTGCAAATATATTATTACTAAGTCCGCGAGACTTTATTTCAATCTTGCGGACCTTTTTCAATAAATCCTGAGTTTCCATCAAGGAACCTCCACTTTATTAATTATGTTACTGATTATCTCTTCACTTGACACATTGTCTGCCTCAGCCTCGTAAGAGAGACCTATTCTATGACGAAGCACATCATAAGCGACAGCCCGGATATCTTCAGGCACCACATATCCACGATGACGGATAAAGGCATACGCACGGGCTACCTTGGCAAGATTTATACTTGCACGAGGGCTGGCACCGAATGTTATCAAAGACTTCAGGTTCTCCAACCCATAACGCTCAGGATAACGTGTTGCAAAGACTATATCAGCAATGTACTGCTCTATCTTTTCGTCGATATATACCTGCTGTACTACTTCCCTTGCCTTGATTATCTCATAAACACCTACAACAGGTTTTACTTCCGGCATGGAGCCACGAAGATCCTCTCTTATGATAAGTTTCTCCTCCTCCAATGTAGGATAATCAATTACCACCTTCAACATGAAACGGTCTACCTGCGCCTCTGGCAGAGGATAAGTACCCTCCTGCTCTATAGGATTCTGTGTAGCCATTACGAGGAATGGTGTTGGCAAATCGAATGTGGAACTGCCTATTGTAACCTGTCGCTCCTGCATAGCCTCAAGCAATGCGCTCTGAACCTTTGCCGGTGCTCTGTTTATCTCATCTGCAAGAACGAAGTTTGCAAATACAGGTCCTTTCTTTACCTGGAAGTTCTCGTTCTTCTGAGAATATACCAAAGTACCGATAACGTCGGCTGGCAACAGGTCAGGAGTGAACTGGATTCTGCTGAAATCAGAGTCAATTAACTGGGATAATGTTTTTATAGCAAGTGTCTTTGCAAGTCCCGGAACACCTTCAAGCAATATATGTCCATTGCTCAACAAGCTTATAAGCAATGAATCTATCAAATGTTTCTGACCAACAATGACACGTTCCATGCCACTTGTTATGTTTGTTATAAATGCGCTTTGCTGCTCAATGATTATATTCAGCTCGCGTATGTCTACAGCTTCTGCCATGATTATTATAGTTTTTTATTTATTCAAAATCTCTTTGTTTCCGCAAAAGTACTACTTTTATATGCGTAACAAAGAGATGATGGACATAAATAATATTAAAATATTATACGTGTTACTTTTTTTAAGAAACTTTTTTATTCGCCGCTTTCTTCTTTAGCTTTAGTTTAGGAATATTTATTGTTTCGCCTTCTCTAACTTCCAGTTTTCCGTTATGCAACTGTACATAGCATTCCATTCCGTCACCAAGATACATGCGGGCAATACTTTTCATCGTCTGTCCTGCCTTTACCTTTATACTTTTTTCCGTACCGACAATAATGTACGCTCCGGTTGAGGCTATTTTCCGAGCACCCGACAATGCCTGCCTTGTGTCATTGTCAAGTTCCGGCGAGTTTTCTTTATCCTTTACTTTTTCCTTTTCTGCTACCTGCTCCTTACCTTTTAGAGCATTGTCTTTTTCCAGCTTTTGAATTACGCTATCATGCTTTTCCGCTTGAGGAGCGACAGGTGTCGGTTTCGTCGGGACAACCTTATTTTGTACATGCTGCTTTGCTTGATAAACCATATCTTTGGGCACCGTAACCTTACTACTTCTGTCTCCTAAGTAATATCCTAACGAGAAGATAACCACCATCAAGACTACAGCAATCATCGAACATACTACGACTCTGATATAAGGACGCTTTTTCGCAGGACTCTCTTCCTCCGTATCGGAATCATCTGAGGCGATTGTCTCACCACCATCATTGACTCCGTCGGATGAAGCATTTAAATCCACATCATCTTGAGGCTTTTCCGTATCAGGTTCTTCGCCTGAAACAATTAAAGAAGGTGTATCATTCTCCTGAACGACACCGACAGGAACAGCAGGAAGGTCTATCTCATCCTCTGAGAACGATGTATCTATATGCACGTCATCGTCTGCAACAGATGAAGACTCCGCAGCAGACAGATTCTCATTCTCTTGCTTTGCCACTTCTTCTACCAACTCATCATCATGTCTTTCGACATTTTCCTCTACCTTTCCATCTCCTGCATCTTCGGATTGCAAAGAATCATTTTCAGAAGATGACGCAACAGGTACATCTACAGAAGGTGATTGATCTGTCACATCAGCAGAAGATGACTGCGCCGGAATATCAGACAAAGACGGCTGCACAGGAGTATCCTCGAATGAAGACATAGACTCCTGCCCATCATGTTTCTGCTGTTCCAATGCTGCAAAATCCTTTTCTATCTCAGCCGAATCATTCATGACAACCGTTTCAAACTGAGAAAACGGCTTGTTTACCAAATCCTTGAATGTAGAATCCGGAGTAAAGGAAATCTTTGAATGACCGTCAATGACCATTCTTTCACCTGTATTCACATCCACACTCTCACGGTCTCTTACATCGATTAGTTTAAATGTGCCGAATCCCTTTATCTTAACAATCTTTTCCGGGATGAGACTATCGTCAACAAGGGAGAAAAAAGAGTTCACATACCCTTCCGCCTCCTCATAGCTCAAGCCTTTCTTTTCAGCCAGAACTTTAGCAATATCTTTTGTTAGAACTTTAGCCATTGGTATCGTCTCCTCCCTTTTTAATTTTTTCTCTTACCGCAGCAACGGGTTTAAAGCCAAGAACTAATTTGGGAGGCACAAGCATTTTCTTCTTCGTCGTAGGTGAAATTATAATACGCTCAAGTCTTTTCTTTACTTCAAAGGTTCCGAAATTATTGAAAGAAACAGCATCGCCTTCCTGAAAGAATTCATTCATAGTGTCAACGAGAGCATATGTAAGCATCTGCGTCTCGTCAGCACTTTTGCCGATATGTTTCGACAATTCTGCAATAAAAGCCTTATTATTCATCATACTTAAGCGTCAATAATTTTAGCATACACGTCAAACTCCTCTGCGCCTGTGATTTCAACTTCATAGAATTCACCTACCACAAGAGGATTCTCCGCACTGCTCGGTATCAAGACCTCCGGATCTACTTCAGGAGATGAGCTTTGCGTCCTTCCGATATAATAGTCTCCTTCAAGTCTATCTATTATAACTTTCGCCTTCTTGCCTATAAAGCTTGCTTCGATTTCAGCGCTGATACGTTCCTGCACTCTCATCAGTTTGCCAAGTCGTTCCTGCTTCACATCTTCAGGAACATCGTCTTCATAATGCGATGCACTATATGTACCTTCTTCTTCCGAATAGGTAAAAGCACCCATACGTTCAAAGCGTGCCCACTTCACGAATTCAACAAGCTCCTTAAAGTCTTCATCTGTTTCACCAGGGAAACCGACCATCAGAGTCGTACGCAACGTAATGCCAGGCACTTCCTTCCTCATTCGCTCTACAAGCTCGTAAGTCTCCTTTTTCGTCGTATTTCTATGCATCGCTGAAAGCATATGGTCTGAAATATGCTGCAAGGCGATATCAAGATACTTACATACATTATCATGCTTTCTCATCACATCGAGCAGCTCGTACGGGAACTGGTTTGGATAGGCATAATGCAGACGAATCCACTTTACCCCATCTATCTTTGCTATCTCATCAATGAGCTGGGCAATTCTTCTTTCCCCATACAGGTCTATGCCGTAATATGTCAACTCCTGAGCTATAATCTGGAATTCCTTGACACCAAGGCTCACGAGCGACTTGATTTCATCAAGAATGTCTTCCATACTACGACTTTTGTGCTTTCCCGTAATCAAGGGAATTGCACAATAAGCACAACGTCTGTCACAGCCCTCACTTATCTTTACATAGGCATAATGCGATGGGGTTGTTATTATACGCCGATTGGAGAAGCAACCTTCAACCATGTCTTCGGCATTGTCCGCATCTCCAAGTTCCTCAAGAAGATCCTTGAAGTCAAACTTACCATAGAACTTGTCAACCTGTGGTATTTCCTCCTCAAGTTCTTTTCGGTATCTTTCAGAGAGACAACCCATTACAAACAGTTTCTTCAACAATCCCTCTTCCTTTGCCTGTGCGAACTTCAGAATCATATTGATGCTTTCTTCTTTAGCATCTCCGATGAAACCACAAGTATTAATGACAGCTATCTCTCCTTCTGGATAATCACTATCATGAGTACACGTATATCCTTTTTCTATAAACTTGCTCATCAGACTCTCTGTATCTACCAGATTCTTTGAGCAACCCATAGTTATGAAATCTATCTGATTATGTATCACTTTTCTGTATTAAATAAAGAATCCACAAATTGGTGCTTGTCAAACAACTGAAGGTCATCAACACCTTCACCAAGACCTATATACTTTACCGGCACTTTCAGCTGGTCTGATATTCCTATAACTACGCCTCCCTTTGCCGTACCGTCAAGTTTAGTGATTGCAAGACTCGTAATTTGAGTAACGGCAGCAAACTGCTTTGCCTGCTCAAAGGCGTTCTGTCCTGTAGAGCCATCAAGAACAAGCATCACCTCATCCGGAGCGGTAGGCATAAGCTTCTTCATGACGTCCTTGATCTTTTTCAATTCGTTCATCAAACCAACCTTATTATGCAAACGTCCTGCGGTATCTATCAATACTACATCTGCATTATTTGCCATTGCGGAACTCAATGTATCATAAGCCACACTTGCCGGATCAGCACCCATCTGCTGTTTGACAACAGGCACTCCTACCCTTTCGCCCCATATACACAACTGTTCAACTGCCGCAGCACGGAAGGTGTCAGCTGCCCCGAGATAAACATTCTTTCCTGCGTTTTTGAACTGCTTGGCAAGCTTACCGATAGTTGTTGTCTTACCTACTCCATTCACACCTACCACCAAAATGACATAAGGCTTGTGGTCTTCAGGAAGATTCCAGTCTGAAATATTGTTACTGTCATCAAGCAGTTTTGCTATCTCATCACGAAGAATGGAATTCAGCTCTGACGTGGAGACATACTTATCCCGAGCAACTCTTTCTTCAATACTCTTTATGATCTTTATAGTTGTCTCTACACCGACATCGGAGGTTATCAGAACTTCTTCCAAATCATCCAACACATCATCGTCAACCTTAGATTTTCCTGCCACGACATGAGCAAGCTTTGAGAACACACTTTGCTTTGTCTTCTCAAGTCCCTTATCTAAAGTCTCTTTATTCTTCTTACCAAATAGTCCAAAAAATCCCATAATAATAATATTTGGTACAAAGTTATAGAAAAAAAACAAGCCCGACAAATAAATAACATTGTAAATAACAGAACTTTTTTACAATATTACTAATAGGACAAAGCTTTAGAAACAGCAAACGACAAAAAAAAGGAACACATCCATAAAGATGCATTCCTTAATTATATCTTAGATATACCGGTTTCTTATTTGAAGAAATCCTTTACAGCCTCATTAGGAACCATACGCTCATCAAATACGTAAGCTCCAGTCTTTGGGCTTTTTACCATCTTGATCACTTTTGTATAAGCGCGACCGTCATTTGAACCCTCATGAAGGGTTGCGACTGCTTTCTTTGCCATTTCTAATAATATTTAATTAGATTATTTAATTTCCTTATGAAGAGTCATTTTCTTGAGAATAGGATTGTACTTCTTCAATTCCATTCTCTCAGGAGTGTTCTTACGGTTCTTTGTCGTTACATAACGACTTGTTCCTGGAAGACCGCTCTCCTTCATCTCTGTGCATTCCAATATAACCTGCACGCGGTTACCTTTAGCCTTCTTTGCCATTATATTACTCTCCTATAACTTTTATATCTTTCCAATCGCAATAACCGTTGGAAACTGCACTCTTAAGAGCTGCATCAAGTCCAACCTTATTGATCAAACGCAGACCTGCAGCACTAATCTTCAAGCTGATCCAGCACTGCTCTTCTACGTAATAGAATTTTTTATTAAACAAATTTACATCAAAGCTACGCTTTGTACGATGCTTTGAGTGGGAAACGTTGTTGCCCATCTGAGCCTTTTTCCCTGTGATTTGACAAATTTTCGACATTGCTATCTACGTTTTTTGTTGTTTCCTTTTGATACTTATTCCAAACAGGGTGCAAAATTACAAACTTTTTCTGATTTAGCAAAGGTTTTACATCTTCACCGTCAATAATTAAGTTTTTTTTGCTTTTATTCATTCAACATTGCTTTCAAATGTCCCTTATCCGTGAATATTTATCAATACAACAAGGTTTTAGCACACAAACAAAACTCCTACAAATGATTTATTTCTTGACAAGACGGACACCACATTCCATACCGTCCATTCCTGAAAGAAGCGAACCGGCGGTTTTGAGCATCGTATTGCCGGACAAGTTACCAACGACTCCTGCAAACTTCAGGAGTTTGGATGCGTCCATCACTATCAGCAACGAATTTCCATCGAGCTGCGTAGTGCCTAGAAGCTGCGAAACCTGTCCGTTATATTTCAGCTCTACATTCTTGCCGTCAATGGTATATGTACCCTTTACTTTCTTTTTTGCAATCGTCTGGGTGAAGTTTCCTTTCTTATCAAAAGTCATTGTCATCTTACCTTTCTTTATACCATATTTGTCAAGCATAGACTGGACTCTCTTCTCTATTGCCGAAGCAACGAGTTTTCCACCTGTTTTTTTCATGATATCAGAACTCTCAAATACGACTGCCGGCTCTTCATAAACCCATGTACCTACAATCTTGTCTGCCGTTGCGACCTTACTGTTAGAGAATATCGTTGACAAGCCCGACAATATTGACGACTTGGTATCATCAGATGACGTTCCGCTATTTCCCGTTACCGCACCTGCAAATGAACCTAACACACTGTCCAATACGCTTTGGGCATTCATTGATGCAGACCCGCATGTCAGCATCGCTCCAACGAAAAGAGACTTTACAAACATTTTCTTCATACTATTATATTTTTATTATCTTCTTCAAAAACAATCTATACGACCGTTCCGAAACATCACACAAGATCAAAGAACCCTGTCGGAGTTTTTCTCTTAAGTATGTCGACATCAACCGAAAGCCCCTTCTCATGGAACAGGGTCTCTATCGTCTTCCTTACCAGTTCCGGATGGTTGTTCTCTTCACTCAGATGGCACAACCATACATGTTTTAGATGTCCCGAAGCATTTTCCGCTACCGTTTCACCACAAAGCCTGTTGCTAAGATGCCCATAAGGGCCAGACACACGTTCTTTTAGATATTGAGGATAAGGACCAGACATCAGCATTGCCTCATCATGATTAGCCTCTATTACAAGATAATCAGCAAGCGCAATGTTTGCTTTTATATCATCTGTCACATGTCCGATATCCGTCATCAGACAAAACACGATGCCCTGTGTTTCTATCCTATAGCCTACATTGTCATTACTGTCATGCGGAACGTCAAATGGAGTTACCTTGAACTCATCAATCTTATATTCCACTCCCTTCTCTATTACCCTTACACAAGAAGGTTCTATTTTCTTCCTTACACAATAGTTCTTCTGTATGCCTTTGTGAACAGTCTCTGTCGCATAAACCGGAATACCACTTTCATTACTTAAAGCCCCAACCGATTTCACATGGTCTGCATGATCATGTGTGACAAGTATATTATTTATGCACGAGAAAGAAATACCATAGTCATGAAAGAACCTTTTCAAAGCCCTCACCCCTACTCCTGAATCTATCATCAAACAACTATTATCTGTCTGCAGCAGATAACAATTTCCGCTACTGCCACTACCGAAAGATATGAATCTCAACATTTCCAATATTTTTGAGATGCAAAGGTAACATAAACTAAGAGTATTACAAAATTTGCGAAATTAAGAATTGTAAAATTTACAAATAAACCATTTGTCGGAAAAGACAAAGAAGGTTGCCGCACATCATTCTGCGACAACCTTCTTTAGTCATTGTATTTCTTATCGTAAGCTGTCAACTTTCTAATCAGTAGACAAGTAGACAAGTTTACGAGTAGACGAGTGTGCATCCGTCTTTACCAAAGCTTCAGTCTCTGCTCTGCCGGTATGAACATCTTGTCGGTTGGAGTTACACCGAACGCATCATAGAACATGTTTACGTGTGGAAGAGCTCCGTTTACGCGCCATCTACCCAATGAGTGAGGGTCGCTCTTTGTGCGGTTTCTGATTTCCGCCTCGGTTATATTTGCCGCCCAAACCTGAGAGTATGCGATAAAGAAGCGCTGGTCTGGAGTAAGTCCGTCTATCGTCTTAAGCTCATTATTCTTGGTAGCCTCCTTATAAGCCTCGAATGCAACCTGCAGACCTCCGTGGTCGGCGAGGTTCTCTCCAAGGGTAAAGCGTCCGTTAGCATTCAGGTCTGGCAACACCTTTATATTGGAGAAGAAGTCTGCATACATATCTGCACGCTTGTTGAAGTTCTCTCCATCACTTGCTGTCCACCAGTCTTTCATGTTTCCATCCTTATCATAATGACGGCCCTGGTCGTCAAATCCGTGTGTCATCTCATGACCTATGACAACACCGATGGCACCATAGTTGAAAGCATCGTCTGCTGTAGGATCGAAGAAAGGCACCTGAAGGATACCTGCCGGGAAGCAGATTTCGTTTGTAGTAGGATTATAATACGCATTTACGGTCTGAGGATCCATCTGCCATTCATCCTTATCCACCGGTTTTCCAACCTTTGTATCAATATTCCACTTGTTCCAGAAACGTCTGCACTCCTCGATATTTGCATAGTATGACTTTGCAGGGTCAATATGCAGATCGCTCAAGTCTATCCATTTGTCTGGATATCCGATCTTCACATAGAAGGAGTTCAGCTTGTCGAGTGCATTTTTCTTTGTCTCCTCGCTCATCCAGTCTTGCTCCTTTATACGGTTGGCAAGGGCCTTCTGCAGGTTAGCAACGAGAGTCTTCATTCTTTCCTTTGACGATGCAGGGAAATATTTCTCTACATAGATTTTTCCGAGAGCCTGTCCCATCTGTCCTTCCACCTGTGATGTAGAACGCTTCCAGAGGGGATGGTTTTCCTTACGTCCGCTCATTGTCTTTCCGAAGAAATTGAAGTTTTCTGCAGCAATATCCTCGCTAAGATAACCGGCAGCACTCATTATCTGTCCCCACTCCATATAGTCGCGAAACTCCGCTGGTGTAAGATTGGAAATAAGCTTGTCTGCACCTTCCACGAACTCCGGCTGACCGACAACGAGATCCTTTACGTAGTTCAGGTTCACTCCTGCTGCAAGCAGCTGCTTTTCAAGCTGTATGTGTGGATATTTCTTGTTGAACTCGGCATACGTCATCTTGTGATAGTTTGCCTCTGGATCGCGAAGCTCTGTATTTGACTTTGACACTTTGGCAAGCTCTGTCTCCAGCTTCATGATGTTCTGCATCTTCTTCTGTGCGGCAGATTCCGAGAAGCCGAACTTCTTGAACATGTTTACGATATGCTTCTTGTAAGCCTCACGGATGGCTGTTGTTGCCGGGTCGGTATCAAGATAATACTCCTTCTGACGGAGTGTTAAACCACTCTGTGCAACATACAATATGTTCTGCTTTGCATTTTTCTCGTCTGCTGCCACATACGTGCCGATAAACTCGCTGTCGCCCATAGGTACGAGTTCCAGCTGTATCTTAAACAGGTCGGCTGTAGTCTTCGCCTTTTCCATCTTGTTCAGCAAAGGCATCAGCGGCTGAACGCCTTCCTTGTTGCGGCGGGCTTCATCCATAGACAGTTTGTATAGGTCGCTGAGCTTCTGCTCTGTGCTTCCCTTTGCATAGCTTCCTGAAAGGAGCTCTTTCAGAATGCCGTTTATTCTCTTGTTGTTGTCTTCTCCCAAAACGTCAAAGCTGCCGTATCTTGAATAAGCGGCTGGCAACGGATTCTTCTTCATCCATCCACCACAGGCATAGCTGAAGAAATCATCCTGAGGACGTACGCTGTTGTCAAGATTCGTCAAGTCGATGCCTGAGCGCAACTCTTGTGACTGTCCCTGTGCCATTGCCGACAACGACATGGACGCAAAGGCAACCATAGGAATAATCTTTTTAATTTTCATAGTTTTAAAATTTAGTATTAATGAATTAGTTATTTATTGCTTATTATATATATATAAAGAGGAATGCTATCCGTTTGCAAGAGCATCCAGCTCTTCCGACAGCTTCTCCCAATTCTCCACCTCTTTGTCAAGAGTCTTCTTTGTGGATGTATACTCGGTGACATACTCCATGTTTGAAGCGTTCTCCGGCTGATACAGAAGTTCATCAAGCTCTTTCAGCCTGCTTTCCATCTTTTCTATCCTCGCCTCCGACTCTTTTACGGCTTTCTCCGCCTTGCGAATCTTCTTCTGCTGCTCCTTATGCTCTGCATAGCTCTGCTTGGCAGCCGAGACCTCGGCGGTTGC
>URLQ01000035.1 GCA_900548745.1 uncultured Prevotella sp. | reverse complement strand
TTCTTACCTCTCTCCCGTCTCCCCTGAAGGGGGAGAGGCAGTTTGACTTCTTGATTGAGAGAGTTTGATAGGCTTATGATATGTTGGATAAAGTCTACTGGCTAAGAAAAAGTTGTACACGTGATATTGTAGCTATAGTTTCAAACAATCTCCTGTTTACATCACTCCAAATATCGGATGAGCCATAATTAATTATCATTCTACTCGCTTAATCGGATTTTTGCACTATCTTTTCATAAGATAGGCTGCATCTCGGCAATAAAAATAATAGGTTTTAAATTTGCAATTCTTATCTTTATATAAGATAAGCTGCACCTCAGCATAACAATCAAGCAAGCTTGTCGTTCTGCATTCGGTTTGCATTATCTTTGCAAATTTTGTATTGCTCTCAATTTTAATGAAATCCTCACGCTCGAAAATGATAATTAATTATCATTCTACTCGCTTAATCGGATTTTTGCACTATCTTTGCAAAAAACAAAAAATATTATGGAAAATAGAATAACAAAACTTTTCGGGATAGAATACCCTATAATACAGGGCGGTATGGTATGGTGTAGCGGATGGCGACTCGCCTCTGCCGTAAGTAATGCTGGAGGACTGGGACTGCTGGGCGCAGGCTCTATGCATCCGGAAACATTGCTTGAACACATACACAAGATGAAGGAGGCTACAGACAAGCCTTGGGGAATAAATGTACCGCTGATGTATCCAGAGATAGACAAGCTGATGGAAATGATTGTGGACGAGGGCGTGAAGATTGTTTTCACGTCGGCCGGAAGCCCCAAGAAATATACCCAGATGCTGCATGAGGCAGGAATAAAGGTGGTGCACGTGGTGTCGAGCAGTAAGTTTGCAAAGAAATGCGAAGACGCAGGCGTGGATGCTGTAGTGGCAGAAGGCTTCGAGGCGGGCGGACACAACGGCAGGGAGGAGACAACCACAATGACTCTCATTCCGCAAGTGAGAAAGGCAACCACGTTGCCGCTGATAGCAGCCGGTGGCATAGCTTCGGGCCAGGCTCTGCTTGCAGCAATGGCTTTGGGCGCAGAGGGAGTGCAGTGCGGCACCGTGTTCGCTATGAGCAAAGAGAGCTCTGCAGCCGAAGAGTTCAAGGCGCGCTGCACGGAGCTTCAGGAAGGTGACACTATGCTTTGTCTGAAGAAGATGGCGCCTACACGACTCATAAAGAACAAACTCTACGAGCAACTGAAAGAGGCTGAAGACAAGGGTGCCAGTGCAGATGAGCTGAGGGAGATTCTCGGCAAGGCGGCATCAAAGCGGGGAATCTTCGAAGGAGACCTTGACGGAGGCGAGCTGGAAATCGGTCAGATAGCTTCAGAAATAAAGCAGATAGAGAGTGCCGAAGAGATTGTATGCCGTATAATGGCCGAATACGAGGACACACGCAAACGGCTTCTTTAGAATAAGGAAAGCCACTAAAAAGCAGACGAATTATATTATTTCACACATTTTTATATAACAGGATGAAATAAAATTGCTACATTTGCATCCTGTTATATATATAATGTGAGAAATCAATATGGGAAATATTTTTAAGGCTATAAAGAAACGACTGTCAAAACGACAACGTCCCTCGGATGGAAACGGTGGACTCGATGTCGTGGAAGACAGTCCGTATTATCCGTTTAGTTTCCTGACCAACGACAGAGGGGAATATGTGGTGGCTCTTTATGCCGATGTAGAATACAAACAAGATGTGTTTGAAGACCAAGAACTGCCGGGCAACGGCTACGACTGGGAGAAAATAGCAAAGGAATACATAAGTAGAGAACTCCCAGAGGCAGACGAACAGATAGGCTTTGATTCGGAAGCAGACATGTTTTATGCATATTCAGAAGACGAGAATGTGCTGAAACAATTCATAATGGGATTGAAAGAAACATGCGAGGATGACGATAAATTAGCGTCACTCGTGGAGAATATAGATAAGGAAAAAATCTGTTATGACTGATATCGGAAAACAAAATATACTTTCTAAAATAAAATATCCAGAAGATTTACGGAAACTCCCTGTAGAAAAACTTCCACAGGTGTGTGACGAACTGAGGGCGGACATACTGAAAGAACTGTCTGTCAACCCCGGACATCTCGCATCAAGCCTGGGAGCACTGGAACTGACCGTGGCTCTGCACTACGTGTTCAATACGCCATATGACAGGATTGTATGGGACGTGGGACACCAGGCTTACGGACACAAAATCCTTACAGGCAGATGTGACAACTTCTGCACTAACAGAAAACTGCATGGCATACGTCCCTTCCCTTCACCCGAAGAGAGCGAATATGACAGTTTCGCATGCGGTCATGCGTCCAACTCCATCTCCGCAGCACTCGGCATGGCCGTGGCAGCAAAGCAGACAGGACATGACGACAGGCATGTGGTGGCTGTAATCGGTGACGGAGCAATGAGCGGCGGACTCGCTTTCGAAGGTCTCAACAATGTTTCTACCACACCGAACGATATGCTTATCGTATTGAACGACAACAATATGAGTATAGACCGCAGCGTGGGAGGAATGAAACACTATCTGTTGAGGCTGAACACCAATGAGACCTACAACAAGTGGCGCTTCAAAGTAGCCACGTGGCTGCGCTCAAACGGAATGCTCGATGACGAAAGACGGAAAGGCATAATAAGACTCAGCAATGCGCTGAAGTCGGCAATAAGCCATCAGCAGAACATCTTCGAGGGTATGAACATAAGATACTTCGGTCCCTTCGAAGGGCATGACGTGGTGGAACTCGTACGCACTATGCGACAGCTGAAGGAGATGAAAGGACCGAAACTGCTTCATCTGCATACTATAAAAGGACATGGATATGCGCCGGCAGAGAAAGCTGCCACAATATGGCACGCACCGGGAAAGTTTGATGTCTCAACTGGAAAACGAATAAAGTCAGAAAACGGCACGGAGCCGGCAAAATACCAGGATGTGTTTGGTAATACTCTGCTTGAGCTTGCACGGAAGAACAAACGCATCGTCGGTGTTCCGCCAGCCATGCCTACCGGATGCTCGATGAACATAATGATGAAGGAAATGCCTGCGCGAACCTTTGACGTAGGAATAGCGGAAGGACATGCCGTGACCTTTTCCGGAGGTATGGCAAAAGACGGACTGCTGCCGTTCTGCAACATATACAGTGCCTTTGCACAGAGGGCCTACGACAATATCATACATGATGTGGCTCTGCTGAACCTGCCGGTGGTGATTTGTCTCGACAGGGCAGGACTCGTGGGGGAAGACGGCGCTACCCATCATGGGGCATTCGACATAGCGGCTCTCCGCCCCGTGCCGAATCTCACAATATCTTCACCGATGAACGAGCATGAACTGCGTAGACTGATGTATACGGCACAGTTGCCGGACAAAGGACCATTCGTTATCCGTTACCCAAGGGGTAGGGGAGTGCTTGCCGACTGGCATTGCGAACTTGAAGAAGTGAAGGTGGGCACAGGACGCAAGCTGCATGACGGAAAGGATGTAGCAGTATTGTCGTTCGGTCCGGTCGGCAACAATGTGGAGGAGGCAATAGAGATGATGGAAACATCTACTCCGCAGCTGAGCATAGCACACTACGACATGCGCTTCGCAAAACCGCTTGATACTGAAATACTGAAAGACGTGGCGCAACAGTTCGACCGCATAATAACCATAGAAGACGGCGCACGCGAAGGAGGATTCGGCTCTGCTGTGCTTGAATGGCTCGAAGATAACGGTTACAGGAAGAACGTTGTGCGTCTCGGATTGCCAGATCATTTCGTGGAGCATGGTACTGTGGCGGAACTTCAGCACATCGTTGGCATTGACGCAGAAGGAATAATCGATGCGGTCAATGATATCATAAAATAAGATTATATAATGAAGATAATTATTTCGGGAGCATACGAGATTGGTTCTCATTTGGCAAAACTACTTTCAAGAAACAATCACGACATTATTCTCATGGATGAGAATGAGGAACGGCTGAACAGCATAGGCAGCGATTATGACTTGCTTACGATGCATGCCTCACCGACAAGTCTGAAAGCCTTGAAGCAGGCAGGTGCGGCAGAGGCAGACCTCTACATCGCTGTGACGCCAGACGAGAACATGAACATGAACAGTTGTGTTATGGCAAAGGCCGTAGGCGCAAAGCGGACGGTGGCTAAGGTGAACAACTATGAGTTTGTAGAACCGGAGATGTCGAAGTTTTATGAAAAACTTGGTATCGACTCGCTTATCTATCCGGAAAACCTTGCAGCCTATGATATAGTCAATGGATTGAAGATGAGTTGGGTACGCCAGCGCTGGGATGTGCATGGTGGCGCTCTCGTGATGCTCGGAATAAAGCTTAGGGAGACTTGCGAAATACTGAACAAGCCTCTGAAGGAATTATGTAAACCGGACTCACCTTATTATATAGTGGCAATCAAGCGAGGGGGTGAGACTGTCATACCACGAGGTGACGACGAACTGAAGATGTACGACATGGCGTATTTCATGACCACAAAGCAATATATACCGTACGTAAGGAAGATTGTAGGCAAGGAGCACTATGTGGATGTGAAGAATGTCATGATAATGGGCGGAGGCAATACCGCCGTGCGTGCTCTGAAGAGCATGCCGGAGTATATGAACGCAAAGATAATAGAGAATTCAGAAGAGCGTTGTGATTTCCTGAATGAACAGATTGACGACAAACACGTGATGGTGATAAACGGAGACGGTAGGGATCTTTCTCTCCTCAACGAAGAGGGAATCCATTCCACACAGGCTTTCGTGGCACTGACCAGCAATGCGGAGACGAACATCCTGGCTTGTCTGACGGCGAAGAGAATGGGTGTGAGGAAGACAGTGGCTGCCGTGGAGAATCTCGACTATGTGAATATGGCTGTGAGTCTGGATATCGGAACGATAGTGAACAAGAAAGCCATTGCTGCCAGTCATATCTATCAGATGCTGCTTGATACGGAGGTTAGCAACGTGAGATTCCTGATGACGGCAAATGCTGATGTGGCAGAGTTCACGGCACAGCCGCAGTCGAAAGTGACAAGGAAGAGAGTGTTTGAACTTGGCTTGCCAAAGGGTGCCACTATCGGAGGACTCGTACGCCACGGCGAGGGTTACCTCGTTTCCGGAGGAACACAGATTGAGGCTGGAGATATCGTGATGGTGTTCTGCTATAATATGAGTATGGACAAGTTGGAGAAATTCTTCAAATAACTTATATTGGGAAGATATACTTTGGAGTATAAGAACATAAGAAAGAGAGAGAAGTGATAAATTTCAAGTTGATATTCAAGGTGCTTGGACAGTTGATGTTCCTTGAGGCTATAATGATGCTCGTTTGTCTCGGTATGGCACTTTTCTATGGCGAAGACGATGTGATGGCTTTTCTTATATCAATAGCCGTCGTGATGTTGTTTGGACTGTTGTTGAAATACAAGGGGCGTAGTGCGGGTACAAGCATGAGTCGGCGTGACGCCTATCTTCTCGTCACGGTGACGTGGGTTGTATTCAGTCTTTTCGGAGCTTTGCCATTTGTCATCAGTGGTTACATCCCCGATTATACAGATGCCTATTTTGAGACAATGTCGGGATTTACCACCACGGGAGCAACCATCATTGACGATGTGGAGTGCTTTCCTCACGGACTGATATTCTGGCGTTCCATGACGCAATGGATAGGAGGTCTCGGAATAGCGTTCTTCACTATTGCCATCATTCCATCGTTGGTGGGAGGTAGCATGAGAGTGTTTTCGGCAGAGTCGGTAGGTCCGATAAAGAGCAAGGTGCATCCTCGTGTATCGTCAAGTGCCAAGTCGATATGGCTTGTATATCTGATGCTTACCGTTGGCTGTCTGGTGTCTCTTTATCTCTGTGGCATGAATGTTTTCGACAGTTTGAACTATTCCATGAGTCTGACGGCAACGGGTGGTTTTGCACCGTATAATGACAGTACAGGACATTTTCATTCGGCGGCAATAGATTATACGTCGATAGTGTTCATGTTTCTTTCCGGTACCAACTTCACCCTCTTGTATCTTGCTTTCTTCAAGCGGAAGATAAGGAATCTTTTCAGTAATTCAGAGTTTAAGCTGTATCTGTTTGTCGTGGCATGTGCCACATTGGGGATAATGTATTTCCTGATGACGTGTAATGATTATAGCTTGACGAGGGCTTTCAGAAGTTCTTTGTTCCAGGTTGTGTCGTTCATCACTACAACGGGTTTGTTTAACGATGATGCCGGAAAGTGGCACCATATAACATGGGTCATATTGAGTATCTGTATGTTTATAGGAGCTTGTGCAGGAAGTACGAGTGGAGGATTCAAGAGTGTCAGAGGTGTTATGTTGCTGAAGATAGTGCGTAATGAACTGAGGCGAATCCTTCATCCTAAGGCTGTATTGCCGGTGAGGGTAAATGGAAATATAGTAAATACGTCCGGCCAGGTGACTCTGCTTGTCTTCTTCGCCCTTTATATGGCTCTTTGTATCTTTGCCTACTTCTGTCTGATATGTATGGGAGTGGACAGCACCAACTCTATAACGATAGCAATGAGTTGTGCGAGCAATGTTGGTCCTACGCTTGGATTGGAAATAGGTCCGACGGTGTCGTGGAACATCCTTCCTGGTGTCGGTAAATGGATATGTTCTATTCTGATGTTGATGGGACGTTTGGAGATATTTACTGTAGTGGTTATATTTACAAGAGACTTCTGGAAAGACAATTGATGCAATATTTTTCGATAATTACAGTTTTATAAGTATATGGATTGCCTGTTTGAAAGGTAATATGTGAAAGTGATAATTAACCCATTAAGTAAAAAAACAACTAAGAGATGAAAAAGTATTTATTTTTATTTTTTGCTGTGTGTGCTGTAGCTTTAGTAGCATGTTCTGATGACGATGACGACAAGTACATCATGCCACAATTGTCTCCGAATAATACAAATATAATTGTTACAGCTTCTGGGGGCGAGAAAACAATAACGGTAAGCAATGCTGTTGATCTGAATATCACGCAGATTAACAACAAGGAGAAGGGCGCAAATGACAAAATCTCGGAGACCAATGTCCTGTCAATAAAAAATGGCAAGCTTAAGGACTCGAAAAATGTAACAGAAGGTGGATGGTTTACAGCCAAGATTGTGGATAAAAAAATCGTTATCAAGGTTACTGAAAATACGGATACAGAGAATGCCCGTGATAAATATATTCATGTTTCTTGTGGTGGAAGTGTATATGGCTTGTCTTTGTATCTGAAGCAGGACAAGGCTGCATCGAAGGATAAATAGTAGCTTGCTTCGTATAAAAGCAAAAGTGTCATAACATTAAAGATTTTATCTTCATAGTTATGACACTTTTTTATTTGTGTTTATTTTGCTTTAAGGTTATTAAACCAAGTGAGCGATAAGATCTTCGCGCTCTCCTGCAAGCATGTCGATTACGGGAATCTCAACCATAGTATAGCAACCAGGCTGCTGGCGCATAGAAGCGCGTGCCACGTTTACAAGAACCTGACCGGTCAGAGCAGGGTTGTTGATGCTCATGTTGAACTCCAGACGCTGGTTCTGTGTCTTGCCGCTCACGCCTTTACGCACGAGATTTACACCATGTCCCATGTCACGGACTTCATCAACAGAGTCAACAGCAAATACATGAGTCTCGTCGTTGGCAAAGTAAGGGTCTGCCTTTACAGCCTTTGTTACTTCCTCCAGGCTTGCGCCTTCTTCAAGTTCCACATAAACCATACGGCGATGAAGTCCTTCACCCTTAGGAATAGTCATTGACAGCGCATTCTTCACTCCCTCTTTGGAACGGACGCAGACGCTATGTCCCATTGACATGCCTGGACCAAAGTTTGTGTATGATAATCCCTTCGGGGCAAGGCTCTGCATCAGTGTGCGTACGATGGAGTCAGATCCCGGATCCCATCCTGCCGCAATGATGGCAACGGTATTGTTGTCTTTGCATTCTTGCATAAGGGAAGCACGGTAGTCGAGAATACTTGTGTGTATATCGAAGCTGTCAACGGTGTTTATGCCAAGGGCAAGTATCTTCTTCGCATATTCCTCGCAGCTACGGGTTGGAGTAGCAAGAATTGCCACGTCAACGTCTTTCAGTTCCGTGATATCTTTAACAACATCATACTGTGCCAGTTCTGCGGGCTTGTTCTCTGAACCATTGCGTCTTACTATACCTGCAATCTCGAAATCAGGAGCAGTCTCAAGAGCCTGGACTGCATAGTGGCCGATGTTGCCATAACCAACAACGGCAGCTCTAATCTTCTTCATAATCCTTTATCGGTGTTTTAATAATTATTTGTTTCAACTGAATTTTCTGCAAAATTACATCTTTTTTATAAAAAACATGTAATGTATATGATAAAAAGTAAACACCGATGTTGAATACTTAATCTTTTTTTGCTAAAAGTGTAAATTTGTAGCCATATAGTAACTAAATTTGCCGTATATGTTATATTTCAACATATACGGCAAGTCTAAATGTATGTACTTATATACAAATGATAAAATAATCTGTATTGTAGGTAAACAGCTTATATCATTTGTGGCAGGAAGGATGATAATATCAGTACTGCTATACCGAGGATAAGAACGGCGATGGTCTTCTGAGAACAACCTTTCCACTCTTTCAGTATAATACCCCAAACATTAGAGAAAACAACATTGAGTGCCATTAGTATGCAGAACGACAGCGTCATCAGCGTAGGCGATTCTGTAAGGAATCCTTTTCCTAACGACAATCCAAAGAACTGGCTATACCATAATCCGCCAGCAAGTGCGCAGAAGAGAAGGTTATTAAACCAAACATTGCCTTTCTTGTAGTCTCCCCAAGTGTTGTTCTTGTAGTTCTGGAAGAAGCAGTATACGGCATTTGTAACGAATCCTCCAAGTGTAACAAGCAGTGTTGCCGGCAATGTCTTGTACATGTCAGGTGTCAAGTCTCCGAAGTTTATGTCCTTTCCGAATTCCAATCCCACATTGAAACATCCGCTCATGAATCCTGCGAGCAATGCGATAGCCAGTCCTTTCGGGAAGTTGAAGTCCTTCACAGCCGCTTTCTTCTCTTCTTCCGATAGAGAAGCAGCCTTCATAGAGCCAGCCACGCCGATTATTGCTATTCCGAGTAATGTTACAACAACACCGATGATTACTGCGAAAGTCAGTTTGCTGAGGGCATCCTCTTCCGGGAAGAATATATTCAGCAATACAGGTCCCATTATCGTTCCTAATCCGGCACAAGTGCCAAGCGCAATGCTCTGTCCGAGAGCAACACCGAGGTAACGCATAGAGAGTCCGAATGTCAGTCCGCCCACTCCCCATAGAGCACCAAACAACACAGTCATCCATATATTGAACGAGTTGCTTGCGGCAAACAGTTCACACAAGGAGTGACCTTCCGGCACGGCAAGCAATGCTCCGAGCAGGGGGAATGTTATCCAGGCAAAGATGCCTTGCACTAACCAGTAAGACTCCCAACTCCAATCCTTTATCTTGTTTATCGGCACATAGCAGCTTGACTGGCAGAATGCGCCGATGGCTATTATAAGTAAACCAATTATTATTTCCATGACTTATAAGAATAAAGGCCGGAAGCCATTCAGAGGACACCGAGTGTCCGAATGTCTCCGACCTTCATTGTTGTAGCTTTGATTTATTGTTTAGAATTAATTTCTCTTGGAAAGAACTTCAGCCTCGTATTTCTCTACATCAGCAAAATACTCCTCGCCTACAGGCACGTTGTTCTTCATGTTGAAGTAGTCATAGATGGCGCCGAATGGTAGAGTTTTAGCCTCTTCGAGCAGACCGAGACGCTGGAACAGCTTGCCCTCGTCCTCATATTTGCGGAGAGTAGCTGTCGGTTCAAGCAGAGCCTGAAGCAATGACTTCTGTGCAGCACGCACACCGATGATGTAAGCACCGATACGGTTGATTGAAGCATCAAAGTAATCGAGTCCGATATGTGCACGGTCAAGAGCATTTGCACGTACAATCTCAGAGAAGAGGTTGCGTGTGTTGTCGTCGAACAGTGTCACGTGGTCAGAATCCCAGTGCATAGGACGAGATACGTGGAGCATCAACTCTGGAACATAAAGCAGCAGTGCAGAGATAGCGTCAGAAACATTCTCTGTAGGCTCATAGTGACCGGTGTCGAGTGTGTACATTACGTTGTTCTTTGCGCAATAGCCGGTATAGAAGTAGTTGGAACCAACGGTGTAAGCCTCCAGTCCGATTCCGAACAGTTTAGCCTCAAGGCATGATTTCATTCCAGGCAGTTCCTCTGCAAGAATCTCGTCAAGGCTGTTCTTCAATATCTCGCGGTAGCGCAGCTTCTCTACAGTAAGGTCTTTACTTCCGTCGTGTACCCAGATATTCATGATACAAGGGTCATTCTGGAACTTACCCATGGCATCAGCGATGCGGCGGCAACGCTTTGTATGCTCAATCCAGAAGTCACGTATTTCCTTATCCGGGTTAGCCAAAGTAAGGTTTCCGCTCTTCGGATGAGAGAAAGAAGTAGAGTTGAAGTCGAGCTTCATATTGTGTTCTTTAGCCCACTGCATCCATCCTTCGAAGTGCTTTGCTTCAACCTGGTCGCGGTCAACGAACTGTCCTCCGAACTCACCGTATGTCTCGTGAAGGTTAAGACGGTATGTTCCTGCAAGCAGAGATTTTACTTTTTCTACATCCTGACGCAATTCGTCGATGTTGCGTGCCTTTCCAGGATAGTTACCTGTTGTCTGTATACCTCCAGATGCTGCCACATTGCGCTCAAAGCCGACAACATCGTCAGCCTGCCAGCAATGCAGGGATATAGGTGTCTTCTCGAGAATCTCGATAGCCTTGTCTGTATCTACTCCAAGAGCGGCATAGCGCTCTTTCGCCATTTCATAAGCTTTTGTAATTTGTTCTGATTTCATATTCTTTAGATTTTATTTATTTGTAATTCTAATCTTTAATATTCACGATTTCAAGATATTTCTTGTATGCTTCGTCCCAAAGCTCTTTGTCCTGTGGTTCGAAGCGTGTCATGATGACGCTGTCTGCAATAATACGTCGCATATCGAATATGCCATCGACGTCGCCGGCAGATTTAGCCTGCATCATGATGTTTCCGAGAGCCGTACATTCCTGTGGTCCGGCAAGAACCTCAACGCCGGTAGAGTTTGCTGTAAACTGGTTGAGATATTTGTTCAGCGAACCTCCACCGATGATGTGCAGGGTGTTGATAGGGAACGAAGCCATCTCTTTCAGATAGCCGAACACCTGGCGGTAGCGCAGGGCAAGGCTTTCAAATATGCAACGACATACTTCCGCATAGCCTTCCGGAACATGCTGTCCGCTCTTTTTGCAATATTCCTTTATCGCTTCCTGCATATTGGCAGGGTTGGCAAACATCTTGTCGTCAGGATTGATGATGCTCTGGAATGGCTTGGTCGCCATTGCCTCGGCAAGCAGAATGCTGTAGTCTCTTGGTGCATCCTCTCCCCATTCCTTGCGGCAGCGTTCCAGAAGCCACATTCCACAGATGTTTTTCAGGAATCGTGTCGTGCTTTCTATACCACCCTCGTTGGTGAAGTTGCGTTCGTAGCTCAGGTCGTTTATTATGGCATCTCTTGTTTCGATACCCATCAGGCTCCATGTGCCGCTGCTCAGATATGCGAAATGTTCGTCTCTTGCCGGTACGGCAGCCACGGCACTACCAGTGTCATGACCAGCCACGGCAATTACCGGTATGGCTCCTAAGCCAGTCATCTTCTGTACCTCTTTTGTCAGTGTGCCGATGCATGTGCCGGGATTAACCATCATTCCGAACTTGTCGCGTGTCAGACCAACGCTCTTGAGCAGCTCGTTGTCGAGTTCTTTTGTTCTTGGATCAAGCATCTGACTTGTTGATGCGATAGTATATTCGCATACATCCTTGCCTGTAAGCATCCAGGAAAGGGCATCCGGAACGAAGAGAATCTTCTTCGCGTTGTTGAGTGCGGTGTTGTTCTCTCTGCGCATGGCATAGAGCTGGAACAAAGAGTTGAAGTTCATGAATTGTATTCCGGTGGTGTCGTAAACCTTCTTTTTGTCCACGCATTTCTCGAAATACTCGTCCATTGCCTCGAATGTGAATGGGTCGCGATAGGCGATAGGGTTGCGCAGTATGGCATTGTCTTCTCCTATGCACACGAAGTCAACACCCCAGGTGTCAATACCGATGCTTACGATAGGCAGCTGTCTTTTTGCCACCAGCTTCAGTCCTTTGATGATTTCGTTGTACAGGGCGAAGATGTCCCAATAGAAATGTCCTCCTGTCTCGATGAGGTTGTTCTCGAATCGAGTCAGTTCTTCAAGTTGTATTTTACCTTCGGTCAGTGTTCCGATGATTGTCCTTCCGCTTGTGGCTCCCAAGTCCACTGCAAAGAAATATCTGTTATTTTCCATTATATGTTTTTTGTATTAAATTCCTGTTGGTAAGGATTGAACAACTCTGTCGCAAAACAACAATACTGTTTTATTGTTACGTAGAGATGTAGTTTATTTTTTGCAAAGATACGTATTTTTGATTTAAGTCAAACATCATTATTTGCGATTTAATCTGAAACTTTTGACAGTAGGATGACGAAGTCTTTAACCTTATTATATATAAGGTGTATTATTCTTCCAAGATGAATGCGTTTTCTTGTCTTTAAAACAGAAAATATTATTAATTTTGCATCGTTTTTTAAAAAGTATGTAAGATAAGAAGAATAAACGATGGAGTTAAAATCAATAACCAATAAACTGAAGGGGGACAACCATATTGCTGAGGGTACGGCATATTCAATACTTGTCATTATCAGCATCTCGCATTTCCTGAATGACATGATACAGTCGGTGGTGCCGGCAATATATCCGATAATAAAAGAAAACTTTTCGCTTACTTTTGCGGAAATCGGACTCATCACATTTGTCTTTCAAATGGCTTCGTCCATACTCCAGCCCTTTACCGGTCTGTATGCAGACAAGCATCCGCAACCCTTTGCTTTGTCTCTTGGTATGTGTTTCACGCTTGTCGGTCTGCTTTTGCTTGCCTTTGCCGGACAGTTCTGGTTGCTGATACTGTCGGTTAGTGTTATCGGATTCGGGTCTGCTATATTCCATCCCGAAGCTTCTCGTGTAGCCCAGATGGCATCAGGAGGCAGGAAGAGTCTTGCACAATCGATATTTCAGGTAGGTGGTAATGGCGGGTCTGCTGTAGGACCGTTGCTTGCTGCGGCAATAGTGCTTCCCTTTGGACAATGGGCAATATCATGGTTTGCCATTGCTGCTGTGCTTGCCTCCATTATAATGATACGTGTCGGTGGCTGGTACAAGTCAAAGCTTGCCTATGCCGTGCGCCATAACATAGCCAAGCCGCAACCGAACACCGACATATCGTCGGCACGCAAGCACTGGGCTCTTGTAATCCTTGTGTTGCTCATATTCTCAAAGTATTTCTATACGGCATGCATTACAAGCTACTTCACCTTCTTCCTTATGGACAAGTTCCATATAGGCATCGGCGCATCGCAGCTATGTCTTTTCGCTTTCCTCTTTGCCTTTGCCTTAGGCACTGTGGCAGGAGGAATGTTCGGCGACAGATTCGGCAGGAAATATGTGATATGGATTTCCATCTTGGGAGCAGCACCTTTTGCCATTGCATTGCCGTTTATGGATAGCCTTGGCTGGACGGTCTTTATGGCATTCATGTCGGGACTCGTCATAGCCTCTGCCTTTTCGTCAATAGTGGTGTATGCCACAGATCTTATGCCTGATAAGGTGGGGCTTATTGCAGGTATATTCTTCGGACTGATGTTTGGTCTTGGAGGACTTGGCTCTGCCTTCTTCGGATGGCTTGCCGACCTTACGAGCATAGAGTTCATATTCCAGATAAGTGCATTCCTTCCGTTGCTTGGAGTAGTGGCAGGCTTCCTGCCTGATACAAGAAAGAAATAAACGTCCTAATAATCGATTTGGGATAAAAAGAAGGGGTGAAACTGAATACTTGTTGTGGCAAGTATTCCTGTATGGCAAATGTTCCACCCCTTTTATTGTAATCCTTTTTATTATAATAGAGGAGAAAGCAACCTGACGAGAGATTCCCACAGCCGGTTGATGAAAGGACGTTTCTGACTAATCATCTTTTCAGTCACATAAACGCTGTGTCTAATGTCATCCATGAAGATTTGCTTGAATTGCAGTGCCGTCTCCTTGCCGTAAATAAAGGCGTTTGCCTCAAAGTTGTTCTCAAAGCTACGGAAGTCAATGTTTGTTGAGCCGCAGGTACACACGTTGTCGTCACAGACGAGCAGTTTGGAGTGGTTGAATGCCGCACGATACAGATAAACCTTCACGCCAGCCTGTATCGTCTCGAACACATAAGAGCGGCTTGCCCATTCCACAAACTTGGCATCGCCATGCCGTGGAATCATGATACGCACATCCACACCGGCGAGGGCTGCAATGCGCATAGCCGACATGACAGTCTCTGTTGGCAGGAAGTAAGGGGTTTCCATATATACATAGTGGCGTGCTTCAAGCAGTATTCTTACGTAGCCTTGCATTATGTCAGGCCATTTGCTGACAGGGCTACTTGTCACGATTTGTATAATCTTGTCATTCTTTATCGTGCCGTCAAGCTCAGGATAGTATTTGCGGTCGGAGATAAGTTCGCCCGATACGAAATACCAATCCACGAGAAATGCTCTCTGTATGGCATATACCGCGCCGCCACGTATTTTCATATGAGTATCGCGCCATTTCTGTTTTCCGTTGCCCACGATATATCGTTTGGCAATGTTCATGCCTCCGATGAATCCCACTTTTCCGTCTATGACACAAAGTTTCCGGTGGTTGCGGTAGTTCACTTTGCTTGTGAAAGCCGGAAATCTCACCGGCATGAATGTTTCTACCAGGATGCCGGCATTGCGCATGCGGTTAAAGAATTTGTCGCTTACGTTCCAGCATCCCACGTCATCGTATACGAGTCTTATCTCCACACCTTCTTTCGCCTTGTCTATCAGTATGTCTGCAATCAGGTTTCCCAGAGCGTCAGCCTCCATGATATATGTGCCGAGATGGATGCTCTTCTTAGCTTTTCCTATTTCCTTTATCAGTTCTGCGAAGAAGGTGTATCCGTTGGTGTATATGTCAATCTCGTTGTCTTTGAATGGCAGCGCCCAGTTTTGCGAAGCAAAGAGCTTTACGAGAGTCTTGCTCTCGTCAGGAACCTTCAGGTCTTTCTGCACGGCAAATTCAAGCATAGAGCTTTTCGTCAGCAAGTCAAGGCTGTGTTGGCTTATAAGTTTCTCCTTTCTTGTGTTTTGTCCGAAGAAGAAATAGAATATGATACCTATTATCGGCATGAACATTACCGCCATGATCCAAGCCATGGCTTTCACAGGTTGTCTGTTGTCCATGAGCACTGTTGTTATAGTGCCGACAACCATTGCCGAGTAGACGATAAATATTATCCAGTACAGGTATACCATATATATATTTTTTTTATATTATGATTTCGTTTCCCAGTTCCCTGGCTATGGTGTTACGTAGTTTCTGAGTCTCCTGATAGTCTTTTATCAGTGAAATCATCCTTTCGTTGTCACCAGTACATTGAGCAATCTCGATCTGCAGCTTCTTCAGTTTCTCCTTTACGAAATCCATGCGGAAGTCAAGTACGAGATGTACTATCTGTTCTCGTAACACTTCTTCTCCGCTGCGCAGCTTTGCTCCTTTGCGCAGTTGGAATTTGTCGAACGACATCTCCGTAGCCACCTTGCTTATCTCCATGTCCGGATGTTTCATGAAGAATTCTTCAGCCTTGAATCCAGGGTCAGAGCTGTGTTCCAAGGCTTCTTGCAGAATCTTATTATATATAGGTAAGGAGAAAGTCAGTTCGTCCGCTCCCAGGTCGTAGCTGATATATTGTGCCACATTGAGTGATGTAGTCTGTCCGTCAGCCGTTTCCACATTGTCGTATATAATCTGTTCGCCATGCCTTACTACAGCCTGTATGAGCATGTATTCCACTTTCTTTGCCTGTTGCTGCGGTGTTGCCGGTCGCAGAGGCTCCGGCTGTGCAGCAGCTTGTCCTTGTTGTTGCCGTTGCTGTTCCTTAGCCTGTGCATCCTGTCCGCTGCGTATGAACTTGTTCATTGTGGCAATCAGTGTAGCCTCGTTCATTCCTATTCTGTGGGCAGTGTCCTGAAGGTATGTGGCGCGTACGATCTGGTCCTCTATCACCGATATGCTCTTCACGATACTGCTTATAGCCTCGGAGCGCTTTATCGGGTCGGTAACGCCTTTGAGCATGAATTCCGTCTTGAATTCTATTACGTCTTTCTGGTGGTCAAGTATATATTGTCTGAAGTCGTCGGCAGTGTGTTTCCTTGCAAAGCTGTCCGGGTCATCGCCGTCGGGCAGCAGCAACACTTTCACTTTCATCGCTTCGGAAAGCAGCATGTCGATACCTCTCATGGCAGCATGTATACCAGCGGCGTCACCGTCATACAGCAACACTATGTTTTCTGTAAACCGGTGCAGAAGTCTTATCTGGTAGAAGCTGAGTGCCGTTCCTGAGTTAGCCACCACGTTCTCGATACCGCATTGGTGCATGGATATGACGTCGGTATATCCCTCCACCATATATACGCAGTTCTCCTTAGCTATTGCCTTCTTGGCTTGATAGATGCCGTATAGTTCCCGTTCCTTATGATATATGTCAGAGTCAGAAGAGTTGATGTATTTCTGTTGTACCCCCTTCGTCCTTGCGTCAAGCAGTCGTCCGCCGAAGGCTCTTACGTTTCCGTTCACGCCAATCCATGGGAACATCACCCTGCCCGAGTATTTGTCCACGAGTTCTCCGTTGTCCCTTTTGAAGCACAGTCCTGTTGCCACGAGATATTTCTCGTTGTATCCTTTCTCCAGTGCAGCCTGTGCAAGGGCGTTTCGCGACGGCAGTGAGAATCCGAGATGGAACTTCTCAATGATATCGTCACGGAATCCGCGGCTTCTGAAATACTGCATGCCTACAGCCCTGCCGTCAACATCGTTCAGAAGTATGTCGTGGAAGTAGTCCATAGCCCATTTGTTTACGATGAACATGCTCTCGCGGTCGTTCTGCTCTTTCTTCTCTTCGTCGCTTAGTTCATGTTCCCGTATCTCTATATGGTATTTGTTTGCCAGCCATCGCAGCGCCTCGGGATAGGTCATCTGCTCCTGTTCCATGATGAAGCTGACGGGGTTTGCCGACTTTCCGCATGAGAAGCAATGGCATATTCCTCGTGCCGGCGAGACATAGAAAGATGGAGTCTTCTCGTTGTGGAAAGGGCACAGACCCTTATAGTTCGCTCCTACTTTTTTAAGTGAAACGAATTCCGATACCACATCAACAATGTTTGCGGCTTCCTTTATCTTTTCTATGGTGGCGTGGTCTATCACTTGTCGTTGTCCTTTCCTTTGTTGGAGAATATGGTAAAGTTCACGCTTCCGTATTCTCTGTGTTCCACGAAGTGTGGGTCATTGGAGAAGTCATTCTTCTTGCCATGTTCAAACACGAATATTCCGTCTTCGCTCAGCATGTTGGCTTTGAATACCAGTTCCGGAATCTTGTTCAGTTCCGGCAAAGCGTATGGCGGGTCGGCAAAGATGAAGTCGAATTGCTGTTTGCAGCCTTTGATGAATCTGAACACGTCGCCTCTGATGGTGACGCAGTTGTCTACGCCAAGCTTTGCCACGCATTGCTTTATGAAGGCATGGTGGTCGCGGTCGGCTTCCACGCTTATCACCTGTTTGCATCCTCGTGATACGAGTTCCAGCGAGATGCTTCCTGTTCCGGAAAACAGGTCGAGGGCTGTCGCCCCGTCAAAATCTATATATCCGTTCATCACATTGAAGATGTTCTCCTTTGCGAAGTCGGTAGTGGGTCGTGCTTTGAAGGTGCGTGGCACTTCAAAGCGTCTTCCTTTGTATGTTCCTGTAATAATTCTCATGTTTCTTTTCTATCTTAATAGAGTAGTAATCATATCGAACGGTATGTTGGCAACTTGCGTCAGCGGATGGCGGTTGAAATCAGCCGATGGCTTTATCGTGTACACGTTGCCTACGTATTTCTTGAGAGCTTCTTTTAGTTTCTCAGGTTCGCATATCTCTCCTAATATATATATATCGTCGGTCTTGGCATTCATTCCAAGCTGCTGCCATGCCGCAAGTATGAAGTATGCGGCGTCATCTGTGTGTGTAGCGCAGAAGCAGTTTGAGAATCTGAATCTGTTTTTCCTGAAGCAACAGATCTCCATCTTGCTGTCGTGGAAATAGCAGTATAGCTTCTCGTTGTTGCCGGAAAGACTTCTGCGTTGCAGATGCCTCCACATTGATGCGCACACCGGATGAATCTTTATATCCGTGAAGTTGTCGGTGAGCACCATTCTCAGGTCCTTGTTCAGAGAGTATAAAGCCACGGCATTTACCGATGGCAGTATCGTTGCCAGCGCGGCGCAGTCGTCCTGTCCGGTGATGGAATAGTTGTAGAGAACTTCTTTGTTCTGCTCGTTGTATTCGTCTATCGGCACCATCACCACGGGAGAGTCTATAAGCACAAGAGCCTTTTTCCATGTGCCGATGTTCAGGTTCTCGTCTTTAAGAGCCTCTCTGAGGTTTGCCGCCATAGAGATGCCGTTCTTTATGTTGTATGGGAGAAACGCATAGTTCCCGTCTTGCTTCTTATAGGCAAAAGCCAATGAAGACTGTCCTACTCTTATCGTGAGGCGTTCCGCCACTCTCTGTGCTGCTATGTTATTCCCAGTTTCCTGCATTGTCGTTAGGTGTTGTTATGTCTCCGATTTTTAGTCCGGGGAAGTCTCCCCTGTTGTTAGCCTCTTCCGTAATGTCTTTTATCTGCTTCTCGTCCATCCCGTTCAGATAAACAGCATACTGCGTGCCACATTCCATCAGCGATACCGGTGTCTTGGATTTCCCCATGTGTATGGTGGTGGTCAGCTCAAAGGTCTGTTTGTCGGAGTATGGCACATACTGCATCGAGTCGGCAAGGAGCTTGCTGTCAATGAGTTGTTTGAAGGTGGCGGCATAGGTGCCGTTCCTTTGTTTGAATATCTCCTCAGCCTTGCGTATGGCAATGAGTCTTTCCTTGACAGCCCTTTCCCGTTCATTCTTCACGTTGTTGAAGTGCATTGGCGTGTATACGCTTGCCCAGCAGAGTATGAGCAGCCCCACGACGATGGCAGATAATATATGGTTGAGTTTTATTTTTATCATATCTTTTTGTCAGAAAGAAATGTTTGCATTACCTTTGTCCTGTTGTTTCGCAGAACGACTAACTGCAAATTTACACCAAATTATTTGTAATATCAAATGTTTAGCCCAAAATAACGATGAAGAAAGAAGAATTAACAGCTATTGTGATGGAAACTTTCGGTCATGCTCCTACTGAAGAACAGTCAAGGGCAGTCTCTGTCTTCTCTTGTTTTATGGCGAGCAGGGAGCTTCGTCCTGCCATGGTGTTGTGTGGTTCTGCCGGTACTGGAAAGACTTCGCTCACGGCAGCTATGGTAAAGACCCTGGTTGGACTAAGGCAGCGAGTTGTGCTGCTTGCGCCGACAGGCCGTGCCGCCAAGGTGCTCTCTATGAATGCCGGAATCCCTGCATTCACTATCCATCGGCGTATATACAGGCAGAAGACGTTCACCGGCGACATGACAGGCTTCAATCTGAACTTCAACAAACAGCGCGACACGCTTTTTGTCGTTGATGAGGCTTCAATGATTTCCAATGATTCTTTTTCCGGTGGGGCAGGGCAGTTCGGCAGGCTGTCTGCTCGACGACCTTATGGAATATGTCTATTCCGGCGACAACTGCCGGTTGATGCTTGTCGGCGACCGTGCTCAGCTGCCTCCTGTGGGCGAAGATGAATCGCCGGCCCTGATGGCAGATATGATAAGCGGGGCGTATGGCTTGGATATGTATTCCGTAAACCTCAACGAGGTGTTGCGCCAGGCTGCCGATTCCGGCATCCTCTATAACGCAAATGTAATACGCCAGATGATAACCCACGATGAGATAACGCAACTGCCTAAAATCTGTTTCAAGGGCTTTGCCGACATCGTCATGGTGCCTGGCGACGAGCTGATAGAGAGTCTTGCCGGAAGCTATAGTGCCGTGGGGTATGACGAGACGATGGTCGTCACACGCAGCAACAAACGGGCTAATATATATAATAATGGTATAAGGAATATGGTGCTCGGCAGAGAGGAGGAGCTGACGCCGGGCGACATGCTTATGGTTGTGCGCAACAACTACTTCTGGACTGCCCAGGACTCCCGCAACTCGCAAGTCCCTCCTCAAGGCTCTACTGACAATGGCAATCCTCACTCTTCCAGCGATTCTGTTCAGAACATATCATTCATAGCCAATGGCGACCGTGCCAAGGTGCGTCGGGTGCGTAATATGCAGGAGCTGTATGGCTTACGCTTTGCTGACTTGCTACTTGAATTTCCCGACTACGACAACTATGAGCTTGGAGCTACCGTTATACTTGATTCCCTGCAGTCGGAGTCGCCATCGCTGACACACGAACAGAGCGAACAGCTCTTCAACGGTGTCCTTGCCGACTATGCCGACATCCCCTTGAAAGCCGACCGCATGAAGCATGTGCGCACCGACAAATACTATAATGCCCTGCAGGTGAAGTTCGCCTATGCCGTAACGTGCCATAAGGCGCAGGGCGGACAGTGGGCACATGTTTATCTCGACCAGGGCTATATGACCGACGATATGCTTACTCCCGACTATATCCATTGGCTCTATACCGCTTTCACCCGAGCCACGGAGAAGCTCTTTCTCGTCAACTGGCCAAAGACGCAGACTCTGGAGCAGGACCAGGATTAGTCGCCCCTGTTATCTCATTTCTTCTTCTTTTCTATTATCTCTATTCCGTTGTTGATAGCAGTAAGGTCGTCAAGGAAAGCCTTCTTGTTCTTGGGCGAGACAACAATCTCGTCATATTTGTTGTAGGTTATAAGGATACGGTCGAGCGACAAGGCTGGAGCGCTGAATGCACTTCTCGTTGGTTCAATCCTTCTGATGGAGTGAATGTCGATATCCGCAAATGATATGAAGTAGCATTTCACTATAAGACGGCCGTTCCGTATGATGTACTTCGTACTGAACAATGGCATGACGCATAATATTACAGACGCCAGACATATCAGAAACGGCGTTAGATGGAAATCATCTGTAAGCGGCATATAGAGAGTGCCGCAGCAGAGAATCAGTATGGGGATGACAAGCAATGCGTCAATCTTCGATTTATACACCTTTCCCGTTTTTTGTTTCTTGTCGTTTGTCATAGTACCTTATTTAAAGTTTGCCAACGAGTGCAAATATACAAAATAAAGCAATACCATGTAGTCGTGTGTGTTCTTTTTTATGGTTTATCCGGAAAATGGAGTGATAGAATATCCAAATGAGCTATATGGATAAACAAACGACATAAATGCATAAATAAACAGTGAATCTGTATAAATAACCACATTGTTCTGCACGTCAATACAAGGTATTTATAGCAACAGCGGAAAGCCTCTGTGAGCACGTTATTTTGTCATCATTTAGAAATTCGGTAACTTTCCAATAGAAAGTCCGTAACTTTCTCATAGAAATTCGGTAACTTTCTATTTGAAGTTGATTGGACATCTATTTCAGCTTGTTTCAACATGCTATAAAAATCATATCCATCTCCTGTTTTTATACATAGGATATTCACAGTATTATTGTATAAAAATACAATTAGCAGACCTTTCAAGAGGACCCTCAAGATACGGACAAACTACACACAAGGACTCTCAAGAAGCGGACAAACCAGTCCTCCCCGCTTTAGATAAAATCCTCACGCTCGGAAGAATAAACAAGCTTCTTCTTCTCTCGCTTAATCGGATTTTTAGGGGGAGATAGAGGGGG
>URLQ01000034.1 GCA_900548745.1 uncultured Prevotella sp. | reverse complement strand
ATGCGTTCCGCCTGTTCCACGCAGGCTTCTGTGTCGGTAGTCGGCGTGGTTGTCATGGATTGAACCCTTATTGGATTATCGCCTCCCAACGGTGTTCCGCCCACTTGCACTTCGTGTGTCTGTCGGCGTGAGTAGTTGAAAAAGGCCGAGAAACCATTTTCCATAATCTGTCCTTTAGTTAGTCTTGAAATTATATTTTACTTCAGCCAGGTCTTTGTTGGCTTTCTCAATCTTGTTTTTCAGTCCGGCTTTGTATACCTTCATCTTCTCTGCAAGCTTGTCGTCGGCGAGTGCCATAATCTCCACGGCAAGGATGGCTGCGTTCATGGCTCCGTTTATTCCGACAGTTGCTACAGGTATGCCCGGCGGCATCTGTATGATGCTGAGCATGGCGTCCATGCCGTCGAGGGCGTTGCCTTTGATAGGCACTCCTATTACGGGCAGTGTCGTTGAGGCTGCTATTACTCCCGGCAGTGCTGCTGCCATTCCTGCTCCGGCTATGATTACTTTGAGTCCTCTTCCTGCGGCTTCCTTTGCGAAAGTCTCCACGGCATCCGGTGTGCGGTGTGCAGACAGGGCGTTGACCTCAAACGGAACTTCCATCTCGTCAAGGAACTTCATTGCTTTCTCCATTACGGGCAGGTCGCTTGTGCTGCCCATTATGATGCTTACTAATGGTTTCATATCTTGTTGTTTTTATTGATTTTATCTTGTTGTCTTTTGTATTCTTTGCCTTATACCATCATCACGGTGACGGCTCCGGTTATTACTCCCACGAGGAATCCGATGTTTATCTGCCTCAGGGTGTGCTGGCGTAGAATCATTCTTGCGCTGCCCACGAGTCCCGAGAACATGAATATCACGCAGAGCCACCATACGGGGTTGAACATGAATATTGCGGCGAATGACACCAGCGAACCTGCCATTGCGCCGATGGCTGCCATATGGACGGATATTTTCCACCACATGTTTATTATGGCGCAGACCACTTGTGTGGCGAGGGCTGCCACGACGATGCTTCCCATCAGATGCGGCATGTGTAGCAGCATCATCAGATAGTAGCACAGGAAATAGCACAGTATGGATACCACGTATGGTATGATTCTCCTTTCCCTTGCTCCGAGCTCAAAGGGTGTCCAGCCGTGGTAGTGGTGGTAGAACCTGATGAGTTTCGTGGGCAGGAATATGGTGAAGATGTACACCATAAGTAGCACGAACACTTTGTAGGTGAACGGCAGCAGGTTCAGGTAGCTGAATATGAACAGTGCCGTGAGTCCGATAATAGGCAGATAAAACGGTGACGACAGCATGCTCACCGCCTTTGCCAGCATCATGATGTTCCTGATTTTCATTTCTTTCTAAGTCGTGCCACTGGTATTCCCAGTTGTTCCCTGTATTTTGCTATTGTGCGCCTTGCTATCGGATAGCCCTTCTGTTGCATGTGTTTTGTCAGGGCATCGTCGCTGAGCGGCTTCTTTTTGTCTTCGTTCTCTATCAGCTCTTTCAGTGCGAGCTTAATCTTCCTTGTAGACAGCTCTTCGCCGTCTTCGGTCTTTATTCCGTCGCTGAAGAAGTGTCGCAGCTTGAAGGTTCCCCATCGGGTCTGTGCGTATTTCATGTTGCTGACCCTTGAGATGGTGGATTTGTCAAGCCCTGTGCGGTCTGATATGTCCTTCAGAATCATAGGCTTTATGTCGCTCTCGTCACCGTCCTGGAAGAATTTCTTCTGTATGTCGATGATGGCTTTCATCGTGACGTAGAGCGTGTGTTGCCTTTGTTTTACGGCATCTATGAATCCTTGTGCGCGGTCCACCTTCTCCTTGGCATATAGCAGAGCCTCCTTGTCGCGTTTTGTCATTGACGCTTTGTTCTCCTTGTAGCCCTTTATCAGTTCGCTGAACGAGGGTGAGATGTATAGGTTCGGTATGTGGCCGTTGTTGATGTAGAAGGTTACGGTGCCGTCGTCTGCAGTGTCCACGATGAAGTCCGGCGTTATCTGCTGCATGTTTCTTCCCTCCGTCTCTCCGAGAGATGCTCCCGGCTTGGGGTTCAGTCTCAGGAGTTCGGCATGTATGTTGTCGGCTGTGGAGGGTGAGAGTGCCATCTGCTTTGCTATCTTGTCCCAGTGCTTGTTCATGAATTCGTCGAAGTGCTTGTCTATCACTTCGTGCATGAGGTCGCGTGTCTTCGAAGGCGCTTTCCTGTCAATCTGCAGCAGCAGGCATTCTTTCAGGTTTTCCGCCCCTATGCCTGCGGGGTCGAAGCTTTGCAGTATGCCGATGAGTCGCTTTATGTCTTCTTCCGTGCAGTCTACGTTGTGGTATATTGCGAGTTCGTCACATATGCTGTCGGCGGTCTTGCGCAGCAGTCCGTCGTTGTCGAGCGAACCGATGATATATTCCATTATCTGCTGTTCCTTTTCCGTCAGGTCTACATCCACCATCTGCTCTTTCAGCTTGTCGTAGAATGATGTCTGCTCGCCGTATACTATTTCTTCGTAGTCGGCATTGTCGGTCGGGTTATATGCCGACGATGCGTTTGTCTCGGGCATGCGGTCGTCCATTCCGATGTTCGACAGGGCGTCGTCGAGTGCCGACTCGCGCTCTTCCTTTTCCGTTTCGGCATTGAAAGCCTCTTCCGCTCGGTCTGTCTCGTCGGCGGAATCTTTGCCGGAGCTGCTTTCCGTGCTGTCCTGGAAGTCGCCTTGTTCAGACTGCTGCTCGTCGAAGACGGCATCTTCGGGGGCAGAACTTTCCATTGCGGGGTTGTCGTCGATCTCCGCCTGCACGCTCTGCTCCAGTTCCGTAAGTGGCATTTCCAGCATCTTCACAGCAAGCATCTGTTGCTGTGTCAGTCGCTGTACCTGTACGGCTTTCTGTTCCTGACTTTGAATAAGCTTCTGTGACATAACGGTGCAAAATTATAAAATTTTATTGTTATATGGATTATGCTTCCGATAAATTATGTGTAAAACCTATAACAAATATGTGAATAAGCGTTTGGAAAATGTTTGAAGTATGCCCCAAAAATTAAAATATAAGCTTTGTTTTATCAAATAAAGGTTTTGTGTAATTAAATAAAGTCTTTATTTTAATAAACAAAGCTTATGTTTCAGTTTTGTCTTTATGGTTCCGTATGTTTTTTATATATGAGGGTAAGTCCGTCTCGCAGTGGCAGCATTACTTTCTCCACCCTTTCATCGTGGGCAACGAAGTCGTTGAACTCCTCTATGCCGTGGGTCTGCTTGTCCTTGTCGTAGGCATGGTCTACCACATGGCCGTCCCACAGGGTGTTGTCGGCAAGGATGAAGCCTCCGGGGCGCAGTATGGAGAGCACGGTTTCGTATGACTCCATGTATGTGCGCTTGTCGCCGTCGATGAATGCCATGTCGAATTGTATGCCGAGTTTCGGCGCTTCCTTTATCGCGTCGCCTATGATGAACTCTATCTTGTCGGCTACGGGCGAGTTCTCTATCCACGGGCGGGTGAAGAATTCCTGCTCGTCGTTGATTTCAAAGGTGTATACTTTTCCTCCTTCCTGAAGTCCTTCGGCAAGGCATATTGCGCTGTATCCGCTGAAGGTGCCTATCTCCAGAATGTTCTTTGGCTGCACCATTCTCACGAGCATCTTCAGCACTCTGCCCTGCAGGTGTCCGCTTGCCATCCTGCCGTGCAGGAGATGGATGTTGGTGGCACGGTAGAGGCGGTACAGATAGTCGCCTTCGGGGTCGCTGTGGTCAAGAATGTATTTGTCTATCAGTTCGTTCATCTCTGTATCAGTCTTTCTGGCTTGTTATTGCTTCAACGGCAAGTGTGTAGGAGTTAAGTCCGAAACCGCAGATTACTCCCTTGCAGGCTGCGGAGATGAAAGAGTGGTGGCGGAACTCTTCACGCTGGTGCACGTTGGAGATGTGTACCTCTATCACGGGTGACTTGATGGCGCGTATGCAGTCATGGAGAGCCACGCTCGTATGGGTGTAAGCCCCTGCGTTGAGCACGATGCCGTCGTAGGAGAAGCCCACTTCCTGCATCTTGTCTATCAGCTCACCCTCGATGTTGCTCTGGTAATAGTCTATCTCCGCATCGGGAAACTGTGCCCTCAGCTTGGGCAGGAAACTGTCGAAAGAGTCGCTTCCGTATATCCCCGGCTCGCGCACTCCGAGGAGATTCAGGTTGGGTCCGTTGATTATTTGTATCTTCATGTTCGCTGTTTTGTTCTGTTTTTTATAACTTTGCCGTACCATTCGCTGATGGTGGCATTAATATAATATGTGGCAAAATTACAAAAATATGGGCAAATCGCAAACTAATGACATGCAAACTGATAATAAAAGCGTAAATAAAGTCAATGCGGACATAATCGGGAAATACCGCCGGTATATGAAACTGGAGAGGAATTATTCCGAAAACACCCTTGATGCGTATATGAGCGACTTGCAGAAACTGCTCGACTATGTGGGTTCGGAAGGGCTTCATGTTCTGGATGTGAAGCTCGACGACTTGAGGAACTTCGTTGCTGCCCTTGTGGATATAGGCATCAGCGCAAGGTCGCAGAGCAGGATTCTGAGCGGCGTGAGGACGTTCTATACGTTTCTTATCCTCGACGGATATATCGAAGACGACCCTACGGAGCTTCTCGAATGGCCCAAGATAGGGGAGCATCTGCCGGAAGTGCTCTCCGTGGAGGAAGTGGACAGGCTGGAACAGGCATGCGACCTGAGCAAGTGGGAAGGGCAGCGGAACAGGACGATAATAGAAGTGCTGTTCAGTTGCGGGCTCCGTGTGAGCGAACTGATAAACCTGCGTCTGTCCGACCTCTTCCTTAATGAAAAGTTCATCAGGGTTATGGGAAAGGGGAAGAAGGAACGCCTCGTGCCGATATCGGAGAGTGCGATAAAGGAGCTGCAGTATTGGTTTATGGACCGCAACCTGATGAAGATAAAGCCGGGCGAAGAGGATTTCGTCTTTCTGAACAGAAGGGGCGGACACCTTACGAGGATGATGATTTTCACCATCGTGCGCCGTCTTGCCGAGGCTGCGGGGATAGAGAAGACCATTAGTCCGCACACCCTGCGCCACTCCTTTGCCACGGCATTGCTGGAGGGTGGGGCAAACCTGCGTGCCATTCAGGATATGCTCGGCCATGAGAGGATAAGCACTACCCAGATATATACTCATATAGACATGCACACGCTGAGGGAGGAAATCCTGGAGCACCATCCGAGAAACCTGTTGAATGAATATTAAGCCCTAATGGCCGATTTGGGTAGAACGGATAGTTGCAAGCTGTATGCTTGGCGTAAAGAAAAAAGCTGATGTCGTTACAACATCAGCTTTTTAGCAAATTCCCAAATCACGATGCCTGCCGTGACGGATACGTTCAGCGAGTGTTTCGTGCCGAACTGCGGAATCTCAAGGCAGCGGTCGCTCATGTCGACAACCTCCTGATGGACTCCCTTCACCTCGTTGCCCATGATTACGGCAAATCCTTTGTGGGCTTCTTTGTCGGGAGAGTAGTCCTGAAGCATGGTGCTTCCCTCGCATTGTTCCACGGAGCATACCTCATATTCCATACGGTGCAGCTCGTCTACGGCATCGGCCGCCGTCTTGAAGTAGCGCCAGTCTACGCTGTCTTCCGCCCCAAGTGCCGTCTTGTGTATTTCCGGCATCGGCGGCTGTGCCGTTATTCCGCAGAGCCATACAGCTTCGATGCGGAAGGCATCGCCGCTGCGGAACACAGAGCCTACGTTGTGCAGCGAGCGCACATCATCGAGAACCACAATGAGAGGCATCTTGCGGCTCTCCTTGAAGTCCTCCACCGTCATGCGGTGCATCTCTATAGTCTTAAGTTTTCTCATTATAGTTTATAGCTCCTTTCGTCAAACCTCCCTCTTGCAGGTTCTCTCTTTCCTTTTCTCCTTATTCGTTCTTCATCTTATATGCCAGGGCATACATGCGTATCTGCTTCACCATTGCCAGCAGGCCGTTTGAACGGGTAGGAGAGAGGTGGTCTTTCAGTCCTATCCTGTCGATGAAATAGAGGTCGGCATCGAGAATCTCCTGTGGAGTATGACCGCTCAATACTCTGATGAGCAATGCTATGATGCCTTTTACTATCAGAGCGTCGCTCTCGGCGGTGAAAACAATCTTCCCGTCAACATAGTCTGCCTGCAGCCATACGCGGCTTTGGCATCCGTCAATGAGGTTGCTTTCGGTCTTGTATTTATCGTCAAGAGGTTCCTGTTCGTTGCCCAAATCTATGAGCAGCTGGTATTTGTCCATCCAGTCGGTGAAATCGGAAAACTCCTCAATCACTTCATCTTGTGCTTCGTTGATTGTCATATCGTATGTTGTTTTATCTGTTTCTTTAGTCCTTTATTACCTGTTCCAGCTTGAAGAGCTTGTCGCTCGGGCGCACCTTTGCCGGCACGGGCATGGACACACGCTGGCCCTTCAGAGCTTCGTCAACAGGGTTCAGGTCGTAGCGTATCTCGTCGGCAGTCATATAGATGACTCCGGTGGTAGGTCCGGTGATGAGCAGCTTGTCACCTTTCTTGAAGTCAGCAGCCTCAATGGCAAACTCCGCCACGCCAAGCTTTGAGAAATACTTGATGCCTTTGCCTACATAAACCTTCTTCTCCGTGGCGCAAGAACCATAGTTCTTGTTCCATTCGCCGAGTTTCTGTCCGAGATAGTATCCGTCCCAGAAGCCGCGGTTGAATACCGTGGCAAGTCTTTCGTCCCATTCGTCCTTCTTCTCTTCGGTAAACGTGCCGTCGATGACGCTCTGTATTGCCTCCTTATAGCACTTCACAACGGTATATACATACTCTGGTCCGCGTGCTCTTCCTTCAATCTTGAACACACGCACACCGCTCTTCATCATCTTGTCGATAAAGCGCACGGTCTTCAAGTCCTTAGGGCTCATCACGTATTTGTTGTCAATCTCCAGCTGGGTGCCGGTCTCGTTGTCCGTCACGGTATATGAACGGCGGCACAGCTGTATACATTCTCCGCGGTTGGCAGAGCGGTTGGCATTGTCGAGGCTGAGATAGCACTTGCCGCTGATAGCCATGCACAAGGCTCCGTGGCAGAACATCTCTATACGGATAGGCTCACCTGACGGACCGCAGATGTTCTGTTCTTCTGCAAGACGGTGAACTTCTGCTACCTGGTCCATGTTCAGTTCTCGTGCCAGCACTACTACATCGGCAAACTGGGCATAGAACTTCAGTGCCTCTACGTTGGATATGTTGAGCTGTGTTGAGAGATGAACCTCCTGTCCTATCTTGTTGCAATAGGTCATCACAGCCACATCGCTTGCTATTACGGCAGAGATGCCGGCTTCCTTGGCGGCATCCACAATCTCGTGCATCAGCGCTATGTCTTCATTATAGATGATTGTGTTCACCGTGAGGTATGTCTTTATGCCGTGTTCATTGCAAGTGGCGGCAATCTCCCGCAGGTCGTCAATGGAGAATGTGCTTGCCGAATGTGCTCTCATGTTCAGCTTTTCGATGCCGAAATATATAGAGTCTGCACCAGCCTGAATGGCAGCGGCAAGACTTTCCCTTGAGCCCACCGGGGCCATTATCTCAAAGTCTTTTATGTTATAGTCCATATTTACGTAAATATTAATGCGTTGCAAAATTACACATTTTCGCATTATAATCAGCAAAGATATGCAAAACAAATATGTTTATGGCATGATAAAACACAAAAAAAGCCATATTCCACAGTCATTTATATAGTGGAATATGGCATAAGGATTATTTGAGAAACAATTTTTATTTAACTTCCCAAGTATCGTTTGTCTCAAGCAGTTCCATGAAGTTGTGATACTTCTTTTTGCCTTTGACCTCTTCGATCTGTTCTGCTACTGCTGTCTCGTAGGTAGGTGCCTCTACGTCGCGGATAACACCAAGAGCTACAGGGAAGCCGTGCTCGTTGTCCATCATGGCAAGCTTCAGCTGCAGAGTGTCATCTTCGCAGTGAGCGTCGTGTACAAGAATGTCCTTCTCTGTAATACCATTCTCACCAATCTTTACAACCTTCAGTCCGAAGCCTTCCTGTACGAGACCAAACTCATTGTTCTCGCCGAAGATCAGCGGCTCACCATGCTTAACGTAGATGGCGTTCTTCTTTCTGCCTTCGCTCTTGTAGATAGAATCGTAGGCACCGTTGTTGAAGATAACACAGTTCTGCAGGATTTCGCATACCGCAGCACCTTTATGCAATTTGGCAGCCTTGAGGATATCTACTGTTCCTGCAGCGTCTGTAGCCACCGCACGTGCAAAGAAGTGACCTCTTGCACCGAAGCAAAGCTCTGCCGGACGGAACGGATCCTCTACTGTTCCGTAAGGAGAAGACTTGCTGACGAAACCGCGAGGACTCGTTGGAGAATACTGTCCCTTGGTGAGTCCGTAGATACGGTTGTTGAGCAGAATCATGTTAAGGTCGATGTTACGGCGCATGGCATGGATGAAATGGTTTCCACCAATGGCAAGTCCGTCACCGTCACCGCTAATCTGCCAGATGGTGAGGTTTGGATTGGCAACCTTCGCACCAGTAGCAATAGCTGCTGCACGACCATGGATGGTCTGCATGGCATATGTATTAACATAATATGGAAGACGGCTTGAACATCCGATACCAGATATAACTGCTGTCTCATACGGCGGAACGCCTAACTCTGCCATCGCCTTATGAAGCGAAGCTAAGAAGAAGTGGTCACCGCAACCTGGACACCAACGTGGCTGTCCTTTCTTATAATCTTGTATTGTGCACATTCTCAATAAAAATTAGACGTTATTACTTTTTTAATATCTCTTCAAAATATGATGTTAGTTCACTTACCACAAACGGCTGTCCCTTTACCTGGTTGAACTGGTATGGAACGAATCCGTCTACCTTACCACGCAGATACATGGCAAGCTGTCCAAGGTTCTGCTCTGCAACGACAACCTTCTTGTATTTTGTCAATACCTCAGTAGCGTTCTTTGGCAGTGGGTTGATATACTTAAACTGTGTGGAAGCAACCTTGTATCCCTTCTTGCGGAGTTCTTCCATAGCAGAATACAGATGTCCGTATGTTCCACCGAAGCCAACGATAAGCAAGTCTGCATCATCAGCATCGCCGAGCACTTCAAGGTCTGCTACAGGTATGCGCTCCACCTTGCCAGCTCTCAAGCGACACATCTTGTCGTGGTTCTCTGGGTCTGTTGAGATGGCACCTGTGTTGCCGTCCTTCTCCAAACCTCCAAGGATATGAGTGAATCCCTCCTGACCAGGAATAGCCCAGTAGCGTACGAGAGACTCTTCGTCACGTTTGTAAGGAGTATAGTTGCCCTTCATCTCCTTTGGTGCGTAGTGAGGATGAATCTCTGGCAGCTCGTCGATGTTTGGCAACTTCCAGGCACCCGAGCCGTTTGCTACGTATGCATCGGTAAGCAGGATGACAGGGGTCATGTGCTCAAGGGCTATCTTTGCTGCGTTGTATGCAGCGTCAAAGCAGTCTGTAGGACTTGTTGCTGCGATTACAGGCATTGGCGATTCGCCGTTACGTCCGTAGAGAGCTTGCAGAAGGTCTGTCTGCTCACTCTTGGTTGGGAGACCTGTTGAAGGACCACCACGCTGTACGTCAACGATGACAAGTGGCAACTCGTCAATAACGGCGAGGTTCATTGCCTCTGACTTCAGACAAACACCAGGACCGGAAGTAGATGTTACAGCCATTGCACCAGCGAACGATGCTCCTATGGCACTTGCACATCCTGAAATCTCGTCTTCACATTGTACTGTTGTCACTCCGCAAGACTTGTGTTTAGACAACTCGTGCAGGATGTCGGTAGCAGGAGTGATAGGATAAGAACCGAGGAACAGCTTCATTCCGGCTTTCTCTGCTGCTGCGATAAGACCGTATGCTGTAGCTTTGTTTCCGGTGATATCCATGTAGCGTCCCTTTTCCTTGTGCTTTGACTCGATGCGATAGGTAGCTGGTACACTTGCATGAACGTTATGACCGTAATTATAACCGGCATTGACAACCTTGATGTTGTTTTCTGCAATCTGTGGCTTCTTTGCGAATTTCTCTTTCAGGAAGTTCTCAACGAGCTCAACGTCACGGTTGAACAACCAGCATACGATACCGAGGGCGAACATGTTGCGGCATTTCAGGATAGACTTGTTGTCCATTCCTGTGTCAGCAAGACAGTCCTTTACCATCTTTGTTATCGGACAAGCGATAACGCGGTCTGAATCGATACCCATCTCTGCGAGGTAGTCATCAGTCTTGAACTCAGCCCTTTGCAGGTCTTTCTCTCCGAAGCTGTCGGTGTCGATGATGATTGTAGCCTGCTTCTTCGCATACTTGTACTGCGTTTTCAGTGCAGCTGCGTTCATAGCCACAAGCACATCACATTTGTCACCAGGAGTGTAAACCTTTCCCTCTCCGATGTGTACCTGGAATCCTGATACACCGGTCAATGAACCTTGCGGGGCACGGATGTCCGCTGGGTAGTCTGGGAACGTTGAGATACCGTTGCCGATAGTGGCTGAAACCGTGGAGAAGATATTTCCGGCGAGCTGCATGCCATCACCAGAGTCGCCTGAGAAGCGTACTACTACCTGCTCCAACTCTTTAACTTCCAAATTCTCTGCCATAAAATTACAGTATTAATGAATATTCATTTGAATAGCCAATGAATGTATAATGTTTATTGTATTTTTCTTTATATTAAATTTATTACAATGCAAAGTTCGGAAACTTTAATGAAAGCGCAAAACTTTTGACACAAAATTTAGCGAGTAAACGCAATATTTAAATAAAAACGCTTACCTTATGTCATTGAGTGTAAATATACATATGTGCATTTTGGCTTTTCTATATCAGTTTGTTGTAAACGTCAAGCACTTTCTGTGCCACATTGTTTCCTTCAAACCTCTTGACGTATTGTTGGCTTTTGGCTATTCTCTCTTCTCTTCCGGGTGCACCCACAAGTACTTGTTTGATAGCTTCCGCCATGCCGAAGGCGTCATCGGGCTTTACATATATCGTTTCGTTTCCGCCTGCTTCCTCCAGACAGCTTCCTGTGCAAGCCACTACGGGAAGTCCGCTTTGTATCGCTTCAATGATAGGGAGTCCGAATCCCTCATATCTTGAAGGATATACGCAGGCTTCTGCCATCTGGTAGATGGCAGGCAGGTCTTCATATGGCACGCCATGCAGGAACTTCACCCTATGTTGCATAGCATGTTCGGCAACGAATGCCTTCACCTTGTCTGTGTATGGTGTTGGTCTTCCTACTATTACGAGACTTATCTCATCCGGCAGCATGGTAAGCGCCTTTACTGCGAGAAGAACATTCTTGCGTTCTTCTATAGTGCCTACATTCACTATATATCTCTTTGGCAACATATAGTCGGTGTGTACCTTTTGCAGCTTCTTTTCGCTTTCGCGGGCTTTGAATTCCGTGCTGCAGCTTTGGTATATAACGTCAATCTTTGATGGTGACACTCCACCGAAGCGCATTATGTCTCGTTTCGTACATTCGCTGATGGCTATAATACGGTCTGCCTCTTTACATGTCTTATAGAATTTCCATGCGTAAATCTTTGTATCAATCCAGTTGTAGTATTCTGGATGGTGCATGAAGATAAGGTCGTGAATCGTTACCACGGTCTTTATTCCGGCAGCCTTTATTCCGATAGGCAGTTCTCCTGTAAGTCCATGGAACAGGTCCACACCGTCTTTCTTCAGGTCCTTTACTATGCCGCTGATTCTCCACAGGTCTCTTGACAGTTTCATGGACTTGTTCTCCGGATAGACATATTTCATGAAAGATGTTTCCTTTACCTGTTCTCTCAGTTCGTCTCTTCCTTTGTCCGGGGCATAAAGTCTCATCTCCGTACCTTGTGGCACGATGTCTGCAAGGTCATTAACGAGTGTTCGGGAGTAGCTTCCCAGTCCTGTGGTATTGCGCACAATGCGTTTTGCATCGAATCCTATTATCATAGTCGGTTTATTTTTCTTTTTTTATTACGCGTCCGTTTTCCATGTAGAAACCCTTGTCAAATTCCTCATGGGTGCGTTTCCATCTGTCGTGGCTCCACAGATAGAAGCGTGGGTCGCGCTTTATTGTCTCTTCAAGCATCTTGAAGAAGCGTATTGTTATCTCGTTTTCAGGGAGTTCCGCTGGCTTGTCGGTCACGAGGCGGAATGTGCAGATGTATTTTCCTCGCTTCGGTCTCTCCATATCCACATAGAATACTGCATCGTTCATCTTCCTCATAATCCTCTCTCCGCCGGTGAATACCGGTGTGTCGTGGTTTAGGAAAGGCAGCCACAGATGGATATTGCTCCATTTCGGCGACTGGTCGGATATATATCCGAAGAGCCACATGCGCTTTTCTCTCTTGTATGTCACGAGGTAACGGAGGATGTCTCTCTTGGGGATACATACTCCGCCTTTGCTCTGTCTGATGTCTTTGAACAATTCGTCAAAGATGTCGCTGCGCAGCGGATGATAGATCAGTCCGCATACAGCATCCTTGTGTCTCTTGAAGGCAAGACCGATGGCGGAGAGCAGTTCCCAGTTGCAGTAGTGTCCGAGTATAGCGGCGCAGGTCTGTCCCCTGTCGTAATGCTGTTCCAGTTCCTCCACGTTGCGAAACTCTATATGCTTCAGTAGAGTCTTGTCGCTGACAGACAGCAGTTTCAGAGCTTCCACAAAATAGTCACACAGCCAGTGGTAGTATCCTTTCTCGATAGATACTATTTCCTTTTCATCCTTGTCGGGAAATGCTGTGGTAAGATTCTTTCTCACCACTTTCTTTCTGTATCCTACTATATAATATATAATAAGGTAGAAGAAATCCGAGATGCAATACATCACTCTGTATGGCAACAGTGACATTGCATAGAATATTGCGTAAACTATTTTGTATGCCATAATGTTCTGTTTATTGTTTCTTACGACTGCATGTCGTGGAGCTTCTTGTAGTATCCGTCTTTGCTTATGAGTTCCTCGTGGGTGCCTCTTTCCACGATCTGTCCTTCGTGCAGTACACATATCTCGTCTGCATTCTTTATCGTAGACAGACGGTGTGCGATAGCCACCGTAGTACGGGTCTTCATAAGTCTTTCAAGAGCATCCTGTACAAGTCTTTCGCTTTCCGTATCGAGGGCTGATGTCGCCTCGTCAAGGATTAGGATAGGCGGATTCTTGAGAATGGCACGTGCTATGCTTACTCTCTGTCGTTGTCCTCCCGACAGTCTTCCGCCGCGGTCGCCGATATTGGTGTCATATCCGTTTTCCGATGCCATTATGAACTCATGCGCATTGGCAATCTTGGCTGCTTCCTCAACCTGCTCCTTCGTGGCATTGTCCACACCGAACGATATGTTGTTGAAGAAAGAGTCGTTGAAGAGGATAGCCTCCTGGTTCACGTTTCCTATCAGCTGTCGCAGGTCATGGATGTCAAGGTCCTTGACGTTGATGCCGTCTATGAGCACCTCTCCCTCCTGCACGTCATAGTAGCGTGGTATAAGGTCCACCATGGTAGACTTGCCGCCACCGCTCTGACCTACAAGGGCTATTGTCTTGCCCTTCTCTATTGTCAGGTTAATGTCTTTCAGTACCCACTGCTCGCCATATCTGAATGATACGTGGCGGAACTCTATGGTATGGTCAAAGCTGCTTATGTGTTCAGGGTTCTCCTTCTCCTTGATGTCGCTTTCTGCAAGCAGAATCTTGTCCACACGTTCCATTGAGGCAAGTCCTTTCGGTATGTTGTATCCAGCCTTTGAGAAATCCTTCAGAGGGTTGATGATGCTGTAAAGAATGACGAGATAATAGATGAATGTCGGACCAGACAGCACCTGCTGGTTGAGAACGAGTATGCCGCCGAACCACAATACGATGATTATCATCACCGTGCCGAGGAACTCGCTCATTGGATGAGCCATCTGCTGACGTGTGTTCACACGCAGTATCTGGTTTCTGTAGTCCGAGTTTATCTTGTCGAAACGTTTGTTCATCTTCTCCTCAGCACAGAACGCCTTTATTATTCGCAGTCCGCCGAGCGTCTCCTCCACCTGACTCATGGTGTCGCTCCATAGCGACTGTGCCTCCTTCGACTTGCGCTTTAGCTTTCTTCCCACTTTTCCCATTATCCATCCCATTATAGGAACGAAGAGAATGGTGAACAGCGTGAGCTGCCAGCTTATCACAAGCAGTGTCGCGAAATATGCAATGATAAGCACAGGGTTCTTGAAGAGCATGTCCAATGAACTCATTATGGAGCTTTCAATCTCCTGCACGTCGCCACTCATCCTTGCTATGATGTCGCCTTTCCTCTCCTCGGAGAAGAAGCCGAGCGGCAGGGATGTTATCTTCTGATACAGCTGGTTGCGTATGTCTCTCACGATACCGGTCCTTATCGGTATTACCGTTGCCGAAGAGAAGAAATAGGCAGCGGTCTTGAGGAAGGTCATCGTGGCGAGGAAGAGTCCCAGCACGAGCAATGTCGTTGCCGGACCGATGTCTCCCGTCAGCCAGTTGATGTAATAGTTCATGTTGTTTGAAGCCACCTCTTTGAGGTTGTTCCAGTCCCATTCCATGAGGTGTGTTGCCGCCACCGCTTTCTCTGTCTTGAAGATAATCTGCAGGATTGGTATTATGGCGGCGAATGAGAAGATATTGAGTATTGCCGACAGTATGTTGAATACTACCGTCAGCGTCAGGTATTTCTTGTATGGCGGCACGAAGCGGCGCAGTATCTGGAAAAATTCTTTCATATAATATGTAATAGGTGCGTTATTCTGCCACTTCGCCAAATAGTGTGGCGCTGGTGCTTCCTGTAATCTTGACTCTTACTGTCTCGCCGATATGGTGGTTGCCTTTGTCGAACACAACGGCTTTGTTCTGCTCCGTCCTGCCCATCAGTTGCTGGCGGCTGCGTTTGCTGAATCCCTCCACGAGAACATCAAACTCCTTGCCCTCGTCTTTCTTGTTCTGTAGTGCGCTTACCTCAGTCTGTAGCTTTATCAATTCATTAAGACGCTGTATCTTCGTCTCTTCAGAGATGTTGTCCGGCAGATGCTTTGCGGCATAGGTGCCGGGGCGTTCCGAATATTTGAACATGAAGGCAGAGTCGAAGCCAACCTCCTTTACGAGCGACAGGGTCTGCTCATGGTCTTCCTCCGTCTCATCGTGATAGCCGACGAAGATATCTGTCGTTATTCCGCAGCCGGGGATGATGCGGCGTATGGCATCAATTGTCTCAAGATACTGTTCCCTTGTGTATTTGCGGTTCATGAGTTTCAGTATCTTGTTGCTGCCGCTTTGTACCGGGAAGTGGATATGCTTGCAGATGTTAGGCTCGTCGGCAATGGCATGGAGGATGTCCTCTGTCATGTCTTCCGGGTTGGATGTAGTGAAGCGCACCCTCATCTCCGGAGCCTCATGAGCCACCTTGCGGAGCAGTTCGGCAAAGCTTACTCCCCCCTCCATTCTTTTTCCTGCGGGTGTAAGACCGTAGCTGTTCACGTTCTGTCCTAACAGAGTCACCTCCTTGAAACCTCTGTCGCGCAAGTCTCTCACCTCTTTTAGTATGCTTTCCACATCACGGCTTCGCTCCCTGCCTCTTGTATAAGGCACGATGCAGTAGTGGCAGAAGTTGTTGCAGCCACGCATGATGCTGACAAAGCCGCTCACCTTGTTTCCACCGATGCGTTGTGGCACGATGTCACGGTAGGTCTCTGTCTTCGACAGCTCGATGTTTATAGCATTGTTGCCGTTCTCGCACTGTGCGATAAGGTCGGGCAGCGTGAGATAGCTGTCTGGGCCGCATACGAGATTGGCATGATGGTTCTCTATAAGGTCGTCCTTCACCCTCTCTGCCATGCAGCCGAGCACGCCGAGGATAAGATTCCTTCCTTTCTTCTGTTCGGCATGAAGAGTTTCCAGACGGTTATATATCTTGTTTTCAGCATTCTCTCTGATGCTGCATGTATTCAGAAGAATGGCGTCAGCCTCTTCTTCTTTTTCGCAAAGTTCGTAACCTGCCATCTGCATAACCGAAGCTACCACTTCGCTGTCGGCAACGTTCATCTGGCATCCGTATGTCTCTATGAAGAGTTTTTTCATTGTTTGTTTATATATACAGTTCGGCTGCGAAATTACTAAAATTATACGTTATATGCAAATTTTTGGTTGCAGAGAGCTATAAAGTGCGAAGATATGAGCATATAAAAAGCCGGAGCGCAAGATAAAGTCCCTGCACTCCGGCTTCGTTATTGATAAGCAAATTATAATGCTTCAGAATGATTATTCCAACACATCATCCCACATGTCGTGGTCTTTTGATGATGGTGTTACGTCATCTCCAGCGTCACCTCCGAAAATAAGGGTTTCCTTATAATACATCTGGTCTCCAGAGAATGACCTCACGCCTACTGCTTCCTTTTGCAATGTAGGGCCGCTTGGGGTCGTACTTCCTTCCATTATAGTACAAGCTTCTATCTTCTGGATTGCCATGTCGGGCTTGATATAAGTTCTTTTCATTATCGTAATATTGCTTTTTTCTTTTGTTATTTTACTATTGTCTGACCGTTTATGATATATACTCCAGCAGGCAGCTTGTCGAGGTCGGCAGCACTGTCTGCCACCTTTACTCCGTCGATAGAGAATATTCCCTTCTTCTTGGCGAGCTTCTTGCTCATGCCGTTGTCGTAGAATTCATATACCTCGTCGATACCTGTCGTGTTTCTGTTACCATCCTCGTTGATGTCGCCGAAGGCAAAGGAACCGATGCGCGCACCATTGGTTGATATGTTGGATATGTAGGCTCTGTATCCTGACAGGTTGGTTGTCTTCGTCGCTCTGTAGAGACTTGACTGCCCGTCCAGGAAGTAGTCGCCCTCCTTGATTGCTGTAGGCTCATAGATGGCTCTGAAGTTGAAGTATTTCTTGTTGTTTTCAAGATTCTTTGCTGCTATGAATCCTTCTCCGGTAGTAGCAGAGTTGTATGTGGCATGTTCAAATGTCACGCTGTCGATTTCGATATACTGTCTTCCTCCAGCTGCTTCTTCGTCAAATGTCTGTTTGAAGTCATTGCCCGGACGAACGAAGTATGGTCTTCCAGCCACTATCCAGTGATAGTTGTGCTGTGTGAAGAGTGCCACGTTGTTAACCTCTTCTCCTGATACTGTAGCTTTGTCTGCTACCTCGTCAAGGCTGATAGCCCATGCGTCATTGCCGAAGATCTTCTTGAACTGGCTTTCGTTGATGCTGAACGGTAGGCTCAGAGCTGTCCACTGTCCTGCTGTGAAGCTGTGGTAGAGTTTCACGTTTACAGTCTTGTCGTACTTGTCGAAGCTTTCCTGCTTGCCGAGGAACTCGTCCTTGCTTGCAGTATCCTTTGAGACGTCGCCCTTCTCGTCGAGGGTCACAGTAGTCAACTTTACAGGAGTGCGGTCTGGAGTCCATCCGTCAGGCATAAAGGCGAAACCGTCGTTGCCGAGTTTAGAGCCGTTCATGAAGAGGAAATAGCTCTTGCCAGCCTTCACACGGAAGGAATAGCGGGTGTAAGCCTTGGTGATAACAGAATATCCCTTTGAACCAGGAATGGCATTCTCGTCGAGCACCTTTGCAATGTCATAGATCTGCTGAGGGTCGCCCTTCTTTATCGTTGCCTGCTGTGTTTCGCTGCCGATATATCCAACCTTCTTGAGCAGTGCTTCGGTTTCCGTGCCAGACTTGTCGGTCAGGACCACTCCATTGCAGTCTTTTACCATATCATCATAACTGCATCGTATTACGGCTTCCGTGTAGGCATCAGTATTGCTTCCTTCAAGAGAGTGTGTCCACTTGGCAAGTTCCACTGGAGTTCCTGTCTCGTCGGTGATGAATACAGGGTTGAGCTTCAGCTTGTTAATACCGCTCTTCTTTGCATTGGCTGGGTCGCCGTCGTATGCCACCATACCGTTCTGTATGATGTATACAGCGATTGTTCCGCTCTCATTAGGCTCAAACTGCACGTATGTTCCACGGCAAGGCACGTTGTATGTCTGGTCCTCATTGTCCTTGTTATAGACGAATGTGGCGTTCACCGTTTCCGAAGTGGCGTTCTGTGTACCGAACGAACCGAAAGAGAAGTTGTCTATGACGCGCTGGTTACTGCCCACGGAGTCCATCTTAGAAGTCTTCCAGCTGTCCACGAGCAGTTCTATCTTGCTCTCGTCCGTCTCGCCTATCTTGTTGCCCTTGATGTAAGGACGGTTCTCTCCATTCTCCCATCCGCCGAAGAACGCACGGATATGTGTAGGATAGTTGGTAGTAGAGATACGCTCAAGCACGTTAGGCGTATATCCGTTCTTCATTATATATGTAGGTATGTCGCCGATATAGAGGTCGTAAGCAGGCACCTTCTTTATAGTAGAGCCTTTGTATGCCGACTTCACCTCAGCGTAAACCTTCATGTGGTCTTTCTTGAGCTGCAGGTCGCCATGTCCATTGATGTTCTTTTTTCCGTCTATGAACTTGCTGTTTGTACCTTTAGACTTGGTAGTTACCGTACCATACTCTTTGCTTATCTCGGCATAGTCTGATATTTCTTCGCCTGTTTCTTTCAGCTCTCCTGCTATATCATAAGCCACGAACTCATCCACTGCTGTGGTGCTGCTTGTCAATGTAGGCAGTGCTCCGGCATAGCCGTTGGCGTAGGCTGTGGCGCTCTCGATAGGCTTCATGTCGTTGCGCAGGGTGATGAAGCCCGGCTCGAAGCTGATACCGTGTATCTTCAGAGGCTCGTATGAGTCGGCGTCGCCCTCGTTATACAGATAGTATGTAGTGTTGGCAAAGATAGGGTAGCGGAACTGCACAGGCTTCTTCTCCGTATTCTTCGTGTCGATATACTGCTTCTCCTTGCCCTTGGCATCCGTAAGCACGATATTGTTGCCAGCCTTGAACTTGGCGTCGAGGGTGAGGAATCCGTTGGTGCGCGGAGTTAGGATATAGAAGGTGCCGTCTACAGGCAGACCTGTCTTGCGGTCAATCTCTACAGGGTCGCCGTATATAACAACCTTGTTTCCATCATCGCTTGCCTTGGCAATCCATGGGTCTTCCACTGTCGCACCTTCGCCTGTAGCCTCTGCAAGCTTTCCGAACTGTACCGTGAGTCCCGGGATGGCATCGATAGTATAACCTCCGTTCACTACGCCGGCACCAGTAAGTACGAGCTTGCCGTGAACGTGGTCCTCGGTAGGAATGTTGTCCTTGCCGGTACCGATGTGGTTTCCGTTTTTGTCGTACACAGCCCAAGAGAAGCGCTGCTCCTCACCAAGGTCCTTTACAATGATTCTGAATGTAGTTTGACCTTGACTGTATTTGTCCTTATATTCTTCTTTTGGAGTTGCTATGAATGTAAGGTCTGAATAGTCGCCATTTACAAGTTCTCCAGAGATAATGAAGTCGCCATTATTGTCAATGGTTATTCCTGCTCCCTTTAACTCCTTCTCTGATTCGTCAGAAAGCTTCAGATCATAATATTTCTGTATGTCATTGCCCAAACCGTCAGTAACCGTAATGTTAGGCTGTGTAGGGAATTCCTTGTCGCTTGTGTAGATGATGATTGGGTCTGGAGTGACTGTTATGGTAGGAGTAACCTTATCCTGAATGTTGAAGGTCTCGTTTACGGTTGTAGTTCCTGTGCCATCCTCAAAATATCCGATATTGTATGGATACATGGAATAGGTAAGGTCGACATTTCCCGTCTTGAGGAACGTCAGAGTCCAGTTCGAATCAGTATTATGACCCTTTACAGACCAGTATATGTCCCACATTTCGCCTTCGTAGCTGTCGGGGTCGCTGATTCTGTTCCCGTCTTTATCTACTACGATATGGTGGTCTGCGTCTTCATAAGGATAATTGTCGATTTGTACATCTCCTCTTTTGAACTTTATGGTGTATTCGCATCCGAAGTCGGCTGCTTCCGAATTATGGCGAAGCTCATACCGCTCACCTTTGTCCTTATTTAATTTCGTATCGTCGATTTCCGGCACATATACTCCGATAACCTCAAAGCGGTTCTGCATGTTTATCTTCGTGTCCTTCGTTATGTTCACGTCCTTAACAGAAGGAGTAAGCATAATCTTTACGGGGCGTGGCTTTATCTCAAATTCGTATTTGTCTTCAGACGCATTGTATTTCGCCTTTGCAATTTCGTTATAGGCGTTGGGATAAACCTGGCAGTAAACATTTACTGAATACGAACCAAGCTTGCAGGTCTTCATTGCGGCATCGCGGCTCGACATGTCGCATGCTACGAACTCATTGCGACGCACACCAGTCTGGAATGGTACGTCGCCGGAATTCAGATTGTCAGGACCGTATGCTGTAACTCCAGCATTCCAGAATACAGTGATGTTCTCAGGAGGGGTCTGCGTGCCCTGTTCCGACATAAGAGGGGTCAGCCACCCGTTAGGCGTATGCATCGTCTTGCCTGCAGCCAGCGGTGCTACAGACCATGCTATCCACAGCGGCTTATTGCAATCGGTGTAAGAAACCGTAGGCGTGATGTCATTTCCGAACTGGTCGTATACCGTAGGTCTTTGCATGGCTATATTCTGCATACCTGTATATGCCAGCTGCTTTGCGTTGGCGAAGATAAGTTTCGGAGAAACTTTTTCGTCAACGATGTTCAGGTCTAACACTACATCATCTATATTGTTGTATGCATTATCGTAGAGAGGCTTGAAAGAGAATCTTATCTTTGCCACACCGGCTGTGTTGTCGGTGCTTATGACTGTGGCGTTCAGTTTTTCGTTGCCTTTCTCCAGACTGTTGTAGTCATAGCTTGCAACCGTAGCCAGTCCCTTTGACTCATCCATTACCGTTGCCGTCACGGAGAATCTCTTTGTTATGTCCACGTCAAGTGTTTTACCATTGTTATCGGTGGTAACATAGTTGATTTTGAACTTCGGGAGAGATATTGTAGTTCCTGTTGCGGCATACCAGCCGTTACGGTATGTCTCGTCGGTAACGAACTCCGGCACTACCCTTACCGGCGTCTGTGCCTGTACCTTGTTTAGAGTGATGCGGTATGTTGCTTCCGCCTCTTCAAACATGTTGGTGTAACGGTCTGACGGCACAGCTTTTACATGAACGTATACTACGCCAGCCGAGTGTCCTGTCTCGATGTCGCCATAGCGAGTGTTCACTCTTGTTCCTGTAGCTTCGTCAACATTCCATGTCTCGCCTTTCTCCACTTTGTTGGTGCCTTTTGTACCGTCAGCGGTCTCGCTCGTAAGGTAATACGAGAGGTAGAAGCGGTTTGTCACCAGTGTCTGCTTATTGTCGTTTTCATACACGATGATTGCCGGCTCAATGAACTTAGTGTCATTGAGATACGTTGCCTTTTCGCCTTTGCTCGCATCTCCATATCCTTCCTTTCCATTAAGGCCGATATAGATAAACGGCTTTTGCTTTGCTGTTGTGCTTTTTTGCGCGTCAGCCATCAAACCAGTAAACATCACCAGCATAAGCAAGATGATGCTCTTGAAAGCTGTCTGCTTCTCACTCAAAAATGTTTTCATTTTCTTGTACCCAGTTTTTTGTTTGTTTTAATTGTAGTTAGTAATATTTGTTTTTAGTATGTTCAAGCGTTTTTGGATTCTGAGAGGCGGTGCTCGTTTCCGGGTCCGCCCTCTCTTTCTCCAGATATGTGAAATATTGTTTAATAGTTATGACTTGGCTTTAGCCTTGTCGGTAATATAGTATGTTTTGGTCTTGCGACCAGGTTGATTATCTCTTTTATAGATTGTTTTGTTTGTTGCTCAATGATGTAGCTGATGATAAGTATAGAGCTTCAGTAAAACAGATGTAACGTGAATTATTAAATATGTTTCACGAAAATTTTGTTTTAGTTGTTGCAAATATATTTCATATTTATTAAAGACTCTTCTTTTACTTGTACAAATTAACAAAAATTATACGTAAACCGTTGCGTTGTAACTATTCAGCGGTAGGGCTGCACCCTTAATCCACGATTGGAATATACTGCAA
>URLQ01000033.1 GCA_900548745.1 uncultured Prevotella sp. | reverse complement strand
AACGATAAATATTTTCCAATTATTTGGAATGCAACATAGAAGTTACGTAATTTCTAAAAGTAATTGAATTAATCCCCTTATAGAAGGACTTGTATATTTGGGGAATTGAATAAATTTTCATGGTTCAAAGTGTATGAATATACATAAAAATTTATGTTCGTTTTCTTTCCATGTTCTCGCAACGGATGGTTCAGGGGCAGTATTGTTTTTATAACTTTCTTATTGTTTATTTCTTCATGTCCGTAAAAGTCTTTATCTTTGCAAGGTTAAAAAAGCAACCTATCAGAAAGACTTATCTACCTATATATAATAAATGATGGAACAGAAAAATACATATACGTTTGAAGAGGCATTTCATGCTTCGAAAGATTATTTCAACGGTGATGAGCTTGCAGCCCGGGTTTGGGCTAACAAGTATGCGCTGAAGGACAGCTTCGGTCATATATATGAAAAAACGCCGGAGGATATGCATCGCCGCATAGCTAAGGAGATTGTAAGAATAGAGAACAAATACAATAATCCGTTGCGGGAAGAAGACGTGTTCCCGTTGCTCGACCATTTCAGATACATCGTGCCGGCAGGAAGCCCGATGACAGGAATAGGCAACCACTATCAGGTGGCTTCGTTGTCGAACTGCTTTGTCATTGGTCTTGATGGCGATGCCGACTCCTATGGAGCGGTGATGTTGATGGATGAGGAGCAGGTGCAGCTGATGAAGAGGCGTGGCGGCGTAGGTCATGACTTGTCGCAGCTGCGTCCTAAGGGTTCGCCCGTAAATAACTCGGCTCTTACCTCAACGGGAGTGGTGCCCTTCATGGAGCGTTACAGCAATTCTACAAGAGAGGTGGCGCAGGACGGACGTCGTGGTGCGCTGATGTTGTCTATCAGCGTAAAGCATCCTGACAGTGAGGCTTTCATAGATGCAAAGATGCAGGAAGGAAGAATTACGGGTGCCAACGTCTCTGTCAAGCTTGATGATGAGTTTATGCAATGCGCTGTGGAGGGAAAAGAATACACCCAGCAGTTCCCAGTCTATTCACTTAACCCCCAGATTCAGAAAAAGGTAAACGCCAAACAGCTGTGGGAGAAGATTGTGCATAACGCATGGAAGAGTGCAGAGCCGGGCGTGTTGTTCTGGGATACTATCTTGAGAGAGAGCATTCCTGACTGCTATGCTGACCTGGGCTTCCGTACCGTTTCGACAAACCCATGCGGAGAGATACCGCTTTGTCCGTATGACTCCTGCAGACTGCTGTCGGTAAATCTGTATTCCTATGTGGTTAATCCGTTCACTCCTGAGGCTTATTTCGACTTCGAGCTCTTCAAGAAGCATGTAGCCATTGCCCAGCGCATAATGGATGACATTGTGGATATGGAGCTGAAGAAGATAGACCAGATAATAGAAAAGGTGAAGAGTGACCCTCAGACTGATGATGTGAAATATACGGAGCTGCATCTATGGGAGAAGATAAAGCACAAGAGTAGCTTGGGACGTCGTACAGGTGTCGGCATTACTGCAGAGGGAGACATGATTGCGGCAATGAACTTGCGCTATGGAACGCAGGAGGCAACGGACTTCTCTGTAGAGGTTCATAAGACGCTTGCTCTTGCTGCTTACCGCTCATCAGTGGAGATGGCGAAAGAGCGCGGGGCATTCAGCGTTTACGACTCGGAAAGAGAGAAGAACAATCCTTTCGTAAACCGTATCAAGGAAGCCGACCCGCAGCTGTATGAGGATATGCAGAAATACGGCAGACGAAATATAGCCTGTCTGACTATTGCACCGACAGGAACGACAAGTCTGATGACTCAGACAACAAGCGGAATAGAACCAGTCTTTATGCCTGTATATAAGCGTCGCCGCAAGGTGAATCCTAACGATGCCGATGTGCATGTGGATTTCGTGGATGAGTCGGGAGACTCTTTCGAGGAGTTTATCGTGTTCCATCATAAGTTCCTTACATGGATGAAGGTAAACGGCTATGACACCGAAAAGCGTTATAGCCAGGAAGAGCTTGATGAACTCGTGGCGAAGTCACCTTATTATAAAGCTACGGCAAATGATGTGGACTGGCTTATGAAGGTTCGTATGCAGGGAGCCATCCAGAAATGGGTAGACCATAGCATCAGCGTAACGATAAACCTGCCGAATAATGTAGACGAACAACTCGTCAACCGACTCTATGTAGAGGCGTGGAAGTCGGGTTGCAAGGGCTGTACGGTATATCGTGACGGCTCCCGTTCGGGTGTTATGATAGCTGTTGAGAAGAAAGACAAGAAGGTTCCGGAGGCAAAACACGTATGTGAACCGCCTCAGGTGACGGAAGTCCGGCCGAATGAACTGGAGTGTGATGTGGTACGCTTCCAGAACAACAAGGAGAAGTGGGTGGCTTTCGTTGGCTTGCTGGATGGCTATCCTTATGAGATATTTACGGGTCTTCAGGATGATGAGGAGGGCATCTCGCTTCCGAAGAGCGTAAGCAAAGGAAAGATAATAAAGAAGCTTGACGAGAACGGCAAGAAGAGATATGACTTCCAGTTTGAGAACAAACGCGGATACAAGACCACCGTTGAGGGACTGAGCGAGAAGTTCAATCCGGAGTACTGGAACTATGCAAAGCTGATTTCCGGCGTGCTTCGTTACCGTATGCCGATAGCTAATGTGATAAAGCTTGTAGGCTCGCTCCAGATGGACAGCCAGAGCATAAACACATGGAAGATTGGTGTGGAAAGAGCTCTGAAGAAGTATGTGCAGGACGGTACGGAGGCAAAGGGACAGAAGTGTCCGGTTTGCGGACAGGAAACGCTTGTATATCAGGAAGGATGCCTTATCTGCAAGAATTGTGGCTCGTCAAGATGTGGATAATATGTTGAAGTCAGGACAGATATTTATAGATAATATGCGGTTCCATGCCCATCACGGTGTGCTGGAGCAAGAGAGACTCACGGGGGGAGACTTCCTTGTGTCTCTCTCGGCATCTTATCCTTTAGGGAAGGCTACGGAAAGCGATGACGTGACGGATACGCTGAATTATGCGGAAGTGTATGAGATAGTGAAGTCGGAGATGGATATTCCTTCGAAACTGTTGGAACACGTGGCAGGCAGAATAGGGAAGAGGCTTCTGAAAACCATGCCGCTGATTAGCGAACTGACGGTAAGACTTACAAAGGTAAACCCTCCGATGGGAGCCGATTGTGACGGCGCAGGTGTTCTGTTGCACTTTATTAATGATGAAAATTGCTAATCCGGTGCAATTAATTCTCTTTTTTATTATGACAAGACGAAACTTATTTTTAACTTTGCATCAGTGGTAAAAGAAAAATACTATAAGACGAGAGCCGCTCTTGTAATGGCTCTATTGTTTTTGGCAACGTTTGTGGCAAACGCTGCCTCTGCTTTTACGCTTGTGATTGATGCCGGACATGGAGGCCATGATGCCGGAGCAAGAGGAAGCTTCTCAAACGAAAAAGATATCAACCTTAGAGTGGCGTTGGCTTTCGGAAGGTATGTGGAAAAGAACTGCCCCGATGTGAAAGTCATATATACAAGAAAGACTGACGTCTTCATCCCTTTGCACAAAAGAGCTGATATAGCAAACAAGAATAAGGCAAATGTCTTTATATCTATTCATACGAATGCCCTTCCTGCAGGACGAATAGCAAGAGGCCTGGAGACTTATACCATGGGTATGCGCCGCTCCAATGAGAAGCTGAGTGCCGCACAACGTGAGAATGCGGTAATCACTTATGAGAGTGATTATAAGCAAAGGTATGAAGGATATGACCCTAACTCTCCGGAGAGTGCCATTATGTTTGAGTTTATACACGACAAGAATATGGCAAAGAGCGTGGAACTTGCCAAACTCGTGCAGAAGAACGTATGTGGTACGGCAGGCAGACCGGACAAGGGGGTTAAGCAGGATGTGTTTCTCGTGCTTAGAGAGACATCAATGCCTGCCTGCCTTATAGAACTTGGCTTTATTACAACTCCCGACGAAGAGCGTTTGCTGAACGACGAGACGAGTGTGGACAATATAGCAAGAGGTATATATAATGCTTTTGCAAAATACAAGAATGATAACTCAACGGGATTTACAGTGCCGTATGAAGCGAAAAACAGTACGAAGGTGAAGATACCAAGTATTGTGCCGAAGGAATTCAATGATGATGACAAACCGGAAAAGCCATCGTCGAAACCTGTTGAGAAAGCAGAGCCGGAGGAGAAGAAACCGCAGCCTGTTACACGGGCTGTGCAGCCAGTGGCAAAGGCTCAGACGGATGACAAACAGGCAGACCAGCCTGTGTTCAAGGTGCAGATTTTGGCAAGTAGTACCAAACTGCCGTCAAGCAGTCCGCGCTTTAAGAAACGTGATGATGTAGATTGTTATGAGGAAGGCGGAATGTACAAATATACAATCGGAGCGTCAACTAACTATAATGAGATAAACCGCATGCGCGGAACGTTGGCAGAAAACTTTCCTGGTGCCTTTGTCGTAGCCTTCAGGAATGGTGAGAAGATGAACATAACAGAAGCAATCCGGATGTTCAAGAATAAAAGACGTTAGCTCGTCTCTTGTTTCCTTGTCAACTCGTTAACTTGTCAACTTGTCAGCTGTTTCGCAAGTTGGAAACTTGCGAAACATTAATATAATTAAGGTGTAGATAGAAATATAAAGACTATATATGAAATATTTTACAAAAGAAGTAAAGATTGCAATTGTTGCAATAGTAGGACTCGTGGTTCTCTTTCTTGGAATGAACTTTCTGAAAGGACTCGATCTGTTCTCCTCGGATAACCGCTATTATATTTCATTCCGGGATATTAGCGGTCTGTCGTCTTCATCTCCTATTTATGCCGATGGCTATAAGGTGGGAGTGGTGAGAGGAATCGTTTATGACTATTCTCAGTCGAAAGACATAATCGTAGAGGCTGACATCAATAAAGATATGCGTATACCGAAAGGAAGCAGTGCGGAGATTGTCAGCGACTTGATGGGTAATGTGAAGGTCAATTTGCTCCTTGCCAGCAATCCTCGTGAGAGAGTGAACCCGGGCGAGACTATCGTCGGAGGGATAAACGACGGTGCTATGGGACAGATGAAAGATCTCATCCCCGTAGTACAGGACATGCTTCCAAAGCTCGACTCTATTCTTGCAAGTGTAAATCTCTTGCTCCAAGACCCTGCAATAGCGAACTCCTTGCATAATGTAGAGACCGTGACGGGTAATCTTACGGTTTCCACAAGACGGCTCAATACTCTGCTCGGTACGCTTAACCGCAGAATGCCAGGCTTGTTGGCTAAGGCTGATGGTGTAATGGATAATGCGCAGGTGGTTACCTCGAACTTAAGTAAGGTCGATGTGGAGGGTACAATGAGCAAGGTCAATGCTACACTTGATAATGTTCAGGCGTTTACAGACCAGCTGAACAACAATACAGGCAGTCTTGGCTTGCTGATGCGTGACCCGAATTTGTATTACAACCTGAATGCAACGGTCAAGTCGGCAGACTCTTTGCTTATTGACTTGAAGTCACATCCAAAGAGATATGTACACTTCTCTGTGTTCGGAAGGAAAGACAAATAAACAGGGATAAGATAAATAAAGATCGGTGACATGCTTGGAGAAGGGCATGTCACTGTTTTTTTTTCTTTAACTTTTCGTAAAGTACAAGTATAAAGCACTTTACAAAAATGTTTCAAAAAAAACAATACACTCATTTGTCTTTTCCATTTTTTTTTGCGAAATTTGCAACACTTTTTCGTTAGGCATCGAAAGATGCAGTAATAGAAAAAGGAACAAATCGATTAGGAAAAACGTCGTAAGACCAATATCTTTTTATAAATAAAGTATGACTGAAAATCCCAATGCTGTATGGGACAAAAGTCTCTTGCTCATAAAAGAGAACGTTTCAGAACAGCAATTCAATACGTGGTTCAAGCCGATAGTCTTCGAAAAGTTTGATGAGAAGACTCGTACGCTGCTGCTTCAGGTGCCAAGCCCGTTTGTATACGAGTACCTGGAGGAGAACTTTATTGATCTTCTGGGAAAGGTGCTGACCAAAAATTTCGGTCAGGGCATACGGCTTTCTTATCGTGTCGTTACAGACAAGACTAATAATCTGGCTCAGATTCTGCCTTCTGATCCTCCTGCGGGAATCAACGAAAAGGAAGTGAAGAGCAATACAAGAGGCAACCAGTCTCCGACACAGATGGATGCTGTGCGTTCGCAACAGATTCCATCACAGCTGAACCCTCATCACACTTTTTCCAACTATATAGAGGGCGCAAGCAATAAACTGCCACGTTCGGTGGGTATGTCAATAGCAGAACATCCGAACACGACGCAGTTTAACCCGATGTTTGTGTATGGACCGTCGGGTTGCGGAAAGACTCACTTGATAAATGCTATCGGAGTACGTACTAAGCAGTTGTATCCGGCAAAGAGAGTGTTGTATATCAGTGCTCGCCTCTTTCAGGTGCAATATACCAATGCTGTGCGCAATAATACGGTGAACGATTTCATCAATTTCTATCAGACGATAGATATGCTGATAGTAGATGATATACAGGAATGGACATCGGCAACGAAAACGCAGGAGACATTCTTCCATATCTTCAACCATCTCTTTATGAACGGCAAGAGGATAATACTTGCCAGTGACCGTCCGCCGGTGGACCTTCAGGGTATGAGCGACCGCCTCTTGACGAGGTTTAGCTGTGGACTTATTGCAGAGCTCGAAAAACCGAATGTAGAGCTGTGTATGGATATCCTTCAGAACAAGATAAAGCGTGACGGACTTCGTATCCCGGAGAATGTGGTACGTTTCATTGCTCAAACGGCTAATGGAAGCGTGAGGGACCTTGAGGGTGTGATAAATTCCCTTATGGCTTATTCTGTGGTATACAACAGCAACATTGATATGCGTCTTGCAGAGAGGGTGATAAAGCGTGCTGTGAAGATAGATGACAATCCGCTTACTATTGATGATATTCTCGACTCGGTATGTAATCATTTTGAGGTTACTGTGGCAGCAGTAAATGGAAGAAGCCGCAAGAGGGAATATGTGGAGGCACGTCAGGTGTCGATGTATCTTGCTCAGAAGTATACAAAGATGCCTGCTTCAAGAATAGGAAAACTGATGGGAGGCAGAGACCATTCAACGGTTATACACAGTTGCTCGAAAGTGGAGAAACGATTGGAAGTGGATAAGCTTTTCCTTGATGAGATAGCAAGTATCGAGAACTCGTTTAAACTAAAACGCTGAAAGGCGGAATCATAAATAAGTCGAAGATTGGGAATGTACACTATTTTGTATGTTCCCTTTTCTGTTTTTTATGAGATTTTTCTTGACTTTCCTTTGAGGAATGGGGCATTCCGGGGAATTTGTTGTCCACGTTTTCAGCGTGGGCAACAAAATGAAAGACTTTGTGGTTAAGGTTCCTTACCTGTAGTCAGTCTTTTAGTGGTTCCACATGCAGATTAATGTGTGTATGCTCGCCAAAGTGTTGCCTTAGCTTCCTTTCTATGTTGGAGGCACGTGTGTGGGAATCCTTAAGAGAAATCTCACCAGGCATACGAATATGCATCTCTATAGCTATATTGTTGCCAATTCGCCTTGTACACAGGTGATGTACTTCACTTACTTCCGGTTCGCTTTCAACGATGTCCACAATTTCCTTTTCTACTTCCTTAGGCAGACTCTTTTCAAGTAGTTCACCGGAGGAAGTACTTAGCAGTCCGAGTGCGGTCTTTACTATGAAGACGCTTACCACAAGTGCTGCTACAGGGTCAAGTACTGCCCATCCTTTGCCAAGCAATATAGCTCCTCCTATACCTATGGCTGTGCCTATGGAAGAAAGAGCGTCACTTCGGTGGTGCCAGGCATTTGCTATTACGGCTGGCGACTCCACTTTCTTGCCTACGCTTACCGTGAAGCGATATGTCCATTCCTTCAGCAGAATGCTTACTATAGCTGCAATCAGGGCTACAAGGCCCGGTTGTTCTATTTCCGCCCCATGCATAACATCCCATATCTGTCTCGCTCCATTATAGAATATGTATAATCCCACCATGAGCAATGCAAGGCCAATGATGGAAGTGGCAAGTGTTTCATATTTTCCATGTCCGTAGTCATGGTCTTCGTCTTCTGGCTTAGAGCTTATTCTTACGAACGCAATGACGATGATGTCGGTCAGAAAATCCGACAACGAATGTACTGCATCTGCAATCATGGCGGCTGAGCCGCCGAGTATTCCGGCAATGAACTTGAACACTAACAAGATAACGTTAACTACGCTTCCCATCAGTGTCACCCGGTATATTTTCTTTTCTCTCTTCTTAGTTTCCATAATCTTATACCTAATAATGACTAATATAACGTATGCAAAGGTACGGATTAATACCTACCATTAGTTATGTTGCCGTATAAATAAGTATAACGAAAGTAAAAAGTTTTAAGTTTGCAATAGGAGATTTATTGTTATTCAGAGTTAAAGAATAGCTGAATAACAATATCCTTTGGTTGTTATACCAATATAAATGGTTACTTTTGCAGTGTTTTATTCAGCGAATGTTATGGGAATAATTACTTTTATAAGGAAATGGACACTGCTGTGTGCCCTTTTGTTCGGAACAATTGTCTATATGCTGTTTTCTGAGATTCCTGTGTTGCAGCCTGTTGGCAATACTGTGGGACCTTGGTGTGTGGACGTTGTCCCGTATGTAATCTTTGCTTTGCTATATGTCACGTTCTGTAAGATTGACATGGAGAATATGCGTCCGAGGACATGGCACTTCTGGCTACAGTTTATAAGAACGGCGATTTCTGCTTTCTTTGTCCTGTTGATTTGCCTGTTCGGTAATGCGAGTATGGACACAAAGCTTGTGCTTGAAGGTTGTTTCATCTGCTTTATATGTCCTACGGCAGCTGCAGCGGCTGTAGTGACAGAGAAGCTGGGAGGCAGTATAGCATCGCTTACGGTTTATACCTTGATAGCGAATATCGTGACGAGCCTTATTATTCCGTTCTTCTTCCCTATGGTGGAAACGGGTAGCGACATAACATTCCTTTTTGCTTTCCTTATGATACTAAGAAGAGTGGTTACGGTGTTGCTTCTCCCATTGTGTCTGGCTTTGCTTACAAGGCGTTATTTGCCGAAACTTGCTGCTTGGGTAAAGAGCTATAAGAATCTTGCTTTCTATATGTGGGCGTTTAATCTTAGTATAGTTACGGGCATGACGGTGCATAACATTATGGATGCAGAAGTTGGCGGTTGGACTCTTGCCTTGCTTGTCATACTTCCGCTTTTCATTACGCTTATACAGTTTGCCATTGGCAAATGGGTGGGAGGTTTTTATGGCGACAGGGTTAGTGCCGGACAGGCTCTTGGTCAGAAGAACACCATTGTGGGAATATGGCTTACTGTCACTTTCCTGAATCCTGTGGCTGCCGTCGCGCCGGGAGCTTACGTGCTTTGGCAGAATCTTGTAAACTCATGGCAGATATGGTGTAAAGAAAAATATGGCTACCTGAAGTGGTAGCCATATAGTATAAGTTGCTATGATGTAAGGATGCTATATGGAATGAAGATGGGAGATTCATTGTTCCATGATTTCCTCAATCTTTTCTTTGCATTGTTCCATAAGCCATTTTGGAGTGCTTGTGGCTCCGCAGATGCCGATAGAGGCAACACCTTTCAGCCATTCGGCTTGGATTTCTGACGGATCTTCAATCTGGTAGCTGTTGGGGTTGATGCGCTTGCATTCATTATAGAGTACCCTTCCGTTGCTGCTTTTTCTTCCACATACGAACAGTACAAGGTCGTGGCGTGAGGCAAAACCGCTTACGTTAGGCATCCTGTTAGCCACTTGTCGGCATATCGTGTCGAAACTTCTGAAGGTGGCTGTGGGCGAGATGTGGTCCTGTATATATTCAATGATGCGGTGGAACTCGTCGAGCGACTTGGTGGTTTGCGAGTAAAGATAAATGTCTTTGCCAAAGTCGAGCGTTTCCACATCGTCGAAATGTGCTATGACCTTTGCCTGGCTGTTGGTCTGTCCTACAAGTCCAAGCACCTCAGCATGGCCGGGCTTGCCGAAAATCACAATCTGCGCACTCTGGTTGTTGTCGTATTGTCGCTTTATTCTGCGCTGCAGCTGCAGCACGACAGGGCATGTCGCATCAATGATTTCAATATTGTTTTCCTTTGCCAGTGCATATGTCTCCGGTGGTTCGCCGTGGGCTCTCAGCAGCACTTTCACGTTGTGCAGCTTCTTCATCTCCTCGTGGTTGATGGTGATAAGTCCCATGTTTTTGAGTCTTTCACATTCCATACCATTGTGTACAATGTCACCGAGACAATACAGGGTGTTGCCTTTAGCAAGTTCGGTCTCTGCCTTGCTGATGGCTGTTGTCACGCCGAAGCAGAAGCCGCTGCCGTTGTCAATTTCTATTTTGGGTTGCATATTCTTTTGTTTATGGGAACTGGAAGCCCAGGGAGCTCAGAGAGAGCCTGGAGGACTGGAAGTTCTGTGAGAATAAACAGGGAGTTTAAACTCACAGAGCTGTATTGTCCAGGTGTTAGAGCTGTGTGTTCTGTGAGAACTGTTGCTCGTTGTAATACATCTTCAGCAGGTCGCTTGCTGCGGCAAAACTTGTCTTTTCGCCACGCAGAACACGCTCTTCGAAAGTCTGTAGACTCTCCTGTATATGCGCATTGTTATAGAAATTGTTGCGCAGGCTTTCGTTTATTGTTTCATACATCCAGTATTTGTTCTGCTCATTACGGCGGTACTCAAAATACCCATTGTCTTTTACGAAGTCGAGATACTCGTAAATCATATCCCAAACCTCCTTAATGCCAGTGCCGTAGAAGCCGCTGTAGCAAAGAACCTTTGGCAACCATCCGCTTTCCGGAGCGGGGAAGAAGTGGAGGGCGTTTCTGAAGTTTGTTGCTGCGATATGACATTTGTCCACATTGTTTCCGTCACATTTGTTTATGACAATGCCGTCGGCAATCTCCATGATGCCTCGTTTTATGCCTTGCAGCTCGTCGCCCGTTCCTGCAAGCTGTATCAGAAGGAAGAAGTCAACCATGGAGTGGCATGCCGTTTCACTCTGTCCTACACCTACAGTCTCCACAAAAATCTTGTCGTATCCTGCAGCCTCGCATAGGATAATGGTTTCGCGGGTCTTGCGAGCTACGCCGCCAAGAGACCCTGCTGATGGGCTGGGACGGATGAAGGACTCTTTCCTTACAGACAACTTCTCCATGCGAGTCTTGTCGCCGAGAATACTTCCTTTAGAGCGTTCTGAACTTGGGTCAATGGCAAGCACGGCAAGTTTTCCGCCGAAGCGGTCTAACACATGTATTCCGAATTCGTCTATAGATGTACTCTTACCGGCTCCCGGCACACCGCTTATACCGATACGTACGGAGTTGCCACTGTATGGAAGGCATTTCTCTATCACTTCCTGTGCTTTCTTCTGATGCTCAGGAATGACGCTTTCCACGAGAGTTACCGCCTGGCTAAGTATAGTGACGTCGCCCTTTACTATGCCTTCCACCATTTCGCCGACAGACAGTTCGCGGCGACGGAAGCGGCTTCTCTTCAGGTATGGGTTTATATTTGAGGGTTGAACCACTCCTTCATTGACCTGCAGTCCTGCATATTCTTTGCTGTTCTCTGGGTGTTCCATAATCTTTAGATTTAGTATATCGTTATATTTTTATTCTGTTTCACTTGTAAACTTACATTCTTTTTTTGAAATAAATGCTTTACCTCTTATAGTAATTAAGACTGAATTATTACTTGTCTTGTTTTGTCTTAACCTTTATTACCACCTTTGGCTGCTTAGGGTCGTTGGTAATCATGAGCACACGAGGTTTGCTTCTTGCGGAGCGTAGTTGCTTCTTGTTTACCGTGATTTTCATCTTTGCCTGTTCTCCAGCCTTTAGTTTCGACTTGTTGAGTTTAACGCTCATGCCGGATGTAAACATCTGCAAGGAACGTATGTCGAGAGTCGATTTACCGGTGTTCTCAATGATGATGGTGCCTGTCTTTGTCGGTTTGTCACCGAAAGAGCCGAGGTCGAGTTCTGTTTCCGAGAGTCTTATCTCCGGAGCATTGGCAAGTTGCGTCTCCGACATATTGTCGAAGTCAGGCAAGAGAACCGCCGATATGGAAATCTCCTTGTCCATGCTTACTTTCTCTCCCGGTTTCTTTCCGAGGAACACGGACGTCTGTGTCAGTCCGAAGTCGTGCAGCTTTCTTGAGTCCAGCTTCAGCGAAGCCACACCAGTCTTGCCCGGTGCGAGATGTGTCGGCGACACTGTAGCTGTGATGTACGACGGCAGGTGCATGATGACCGGACTTACCGTCTCTCCTGTGTTGTTCTTTATATGAATAAGCTGCACAGGATAGTCGCCACGGTTCACGTCGTCAAACTCCACATCGTTCTTGTCTACCAGCAGTCCTCCTACGGTATGTTGGAAATTGCCTTTGAAGTCGTTAGCCTCTTCAACCACCACGCCCCTCATCTTAAGATAGAAGGGTGTCTTCGACGAGTTGCTGAATATAGCCACTTCCTTCTCGAAGTGTCCGAGTTGTCTTGCATCATAAGTGGCAGTAACCGTGAAGGCGTCGCCACGGCTTATGGTCTGTCGTGGGTAGTCTACCGTTGTGCATCCGCAACTGACCCTCACCTGGTCGATGTTCAGGTCGTTTCCTTTGTTGGTAAGTTCAAACTTCACAGTTACGGGATACTCATACACTACGTTGCCGCAGTCAATAATCTCGTTCTTAGCTTGTATTCGCTGTGCCATAGCGTCAGCCGACGCCATGGCAAGCAATGACAGTATGATTGTTTTGTTGTTCATATCGTGTTATGTTTTGTTTCTATATTGCGTATGCTTTTTTATTAGTAGCATCCGGCATGTGTATTATTATTTTATGTTCAATGTCTTTGCTCCTGTTCTTCCTGTAAACTCCAGAGAGTATGCACATTGTACTGTACAAGTGCCGGTGGTATAATTACCAGAGCGGTCAACATAATATTCCGTTTCCACCACATGCTCGCCTTTTGCCAGACTGTCGAAATAATAGTTTGTGGCATTGTCTTTCGGCACGCAGTAATAGCCCCAATGGTAACCGCTAATCTGTTTTACCGGTTCCATACATGCGGCACGCTTGTCCACCACCTGCACGAAGTCATAGTCGCGGTCGGTGGAGATGGTTATGCGCACTTTTATCTTGTCTCCACAACTTAGGGCATTCTGTCGCTTGTCGCTGATGATTTCTCTCTTCACCTTTATGCCGGAGCCATTGTCCGTTATGTTCTCCGCCTTCTGTGAGAATTGAGCGTATGCAGCACCCCACGACGTGTTGCTGTCCGTCTTGCTTATCGTAAGGTTCTTTTGTTTGTCAATGTCATAGACCACCTTCGAGTAGCCCAGTCCTGCAGAGACCTTCGGCAGAGTCTTGCTCTTTCCGTCAAGGGCGATGGCCATTCCTCCGTTGTTTCCGTTGCTGAGCACTTCGTAGTTGCCGTCGATGAAGGCATATACGGCGTTCACGCTGTTTATCGGAGTGTCCCAGGCCTGTGTGCGTTTAGACTGCAGCAGCCACAGACGCATCTCGTCAATAGTCTGTTTGTCGTCCGGACATACGGCTTTTATCGCTTCTATAGCAGCTGCCTGTGTAGGAATGCGGAAGTCGAACCATGAATAGTTGGCATGTCTTGTGTCGAAATATCTGCCCATATCCGTCTTTGTTATAGAATATTGCTTTATGCTTTCCACATATTCCTTAGCCTCAGAAGTCTTGCCGTCCTTGTTGAGGATGACCGCCATCAGAGCCTTGGCATAAATGTTGCGCTGTCTGTCCTTCCTCAGATAGTCAAGTAGATAGTCCTTTGCCTGTTTCTCCTTTCCGGTAAGCTTCCTGTCGAGCAGAGTGTTTATATATAAATACTGTATGGCATGGCTGTCGTAGACGCAAACCTTTCTGCCAGCCTTTTCAGCTTTCATCATGTCTTCGTATTCCTTTACCACGATGTTTCCGAGATACGCCATGGCTTTGTCTATCATCTTGTCGGCGTTGTTGTCCTTTGTCATAGACTTTAGTCTTGCAAGAGTCTCCACCACCTGTGCCGTTATGCTTGCCGAACCTCTCATGCCTTCCCACCAGCTCCATGAGCCGTCGCTGTTCTGAAGCTTCTTCATGTTCGTCAGCAGGGAACTGATGCTATAGTCGATGGCAGACTCGTTGAAGAAGGTGCAGAGCATCTTCTTCTGGTCCGTTTCTCTGTCAGCGTCCATGACCCATGGCGTCTCCTCCAGCACAAGCGTTTTCAGCTCCTGGTTCTTTTCCAGTGCGCTGAGCAGCGAGCTTTCTTCGTTCTTGTTCTCTTTTTTCCACAGCTCCACTACCTTTTTTATGACCGGCGACTGGTTCATGATATATTTTCCGAGCACGTTGGCATAATATGCCGAAGCCATGCTGATGGCGTTTCTGTCGCTGTGTTGTGCCACGTGCGGCAGAGCCTGTATCATCAGCCATGTAGGGTTGGCGGTATATTCTACCGTCAGTTTCTTGTTTGTGGCATCCTTCGGGAAGATGCTGTCCATCAGTATGTTCTTTTCCGCTTTGTCGAGGAAGGTGAAAGGCACGGTGTTTGTCACCCTTTCCGCATCGGGCAGAACAGGCAGATAGTGCTGTTCTCCGTCGCTATAGTCTTTGTCTTCGGCAGAAATGCGGCAGACGAGCAGTTCGTTTTTGCCGTCAGGCGAATATTCAAATGTTGCGCTGGCGGTAGAGTTGGCTGCAATGCTGACCTTCTGCTTCTTGGAGAATAGCACCTTGTCCGTAGCCGGGTCAACCATCTGCAAGGTTAGGGTAGTGGAAATCTCCTTGTCGGTGGTGTTTGCCACTCTTGTTGCTATGGTAGCCTTGTCGCCGTTGCGTACGAAGCGAGGCATGTTTGGCATAACCATTATTTTCTTGCTTGCCACACATTCGCCTTCGATCATTCCGTAGTTCATGTTCCTGTCGTGTGCGAAGCCACGGAAGTTCCATGTCGTTACGCTTTCCGGCAGGGTGAATGATATTTTCACGTTGCCGTCCTTGTCGGCATATAGTGCAGGATGGAAGAACGCCGTTTCTTGCATGTTCTCCCTTATCTGTAGGGCGGCGTTTCCGCTTTCAGTCTTTTCTTGCGTTTCGTTGCCGTTGGCAGCCATGTCAGCTTCGGTCTCTCTCTTTACTTCAGAGTGTTTTATTATTTTTGGAGTATAGTCTCTGTCTTCGTTGGCTGTTGCAGACTCCGAACGTACAACCTCTTCCTTTGCCTTCAACACCGTTCCGTAGCCTCTTATGGATGTCGGTCGCAACTCGTCGATGACTGTTTCTATAGTCCAGCGAGCGCGTGCAAGCTCTTCCAGGCTGTAGTCGAAGTGACTGAAGGCGAGAGGCTTTGTCCAGAATCTTTTTATGTCTTTGCTTGCTGCTTGCGACACGGTTCTTTGCGTCATGGTCGTCCATTCCGTTGAAGGCAGGTTTTGCGACAGCGAGAGGCTGAACGAGAAGTTGCTTTTAGCTATCTGGTCGAGAGACTTGTCGTACATCATAGCCAGCAGCTGGCATCCTTTCTCTTCGTTGTCAAGATAATTCTTGTTTATGACATCCGTATTTTCAGGGCGTGAAATGTTCAGCGTCCATGTCTCTTTCTGTCCGGGTGTAAGCTTGTCGCGGAAAGTGGTCCATTTCATGTTCAGCGATTTGTCCTGCATAGGTCGGGCGATGGAGAACTTGTGTGAGTATGTCACTCCGTCTTTCACCCACATATAGTTGAGCAGCAGTCCCTCGGCGTATTCCTCTTTATAAGAATAAGGTATGGTCACGATGCTGTTGCTTACGTCATATGCTCCGCTTTCAACAACCTTCTTTGCTGCAATTACTGTGTAGAAGATATGTGTGTTTTCGCACGATGAGCCGACCTGTACATAAACCGGCTTACCGTCTTTCGGGAATACTGTTGACGAAAGGTAAGCCCAGTCGGGTGTGTTTTCCGCCGGCTTGGTGTCGCTGATGCTGAAGAGTACGAACTGTCGGTTTACGGTGTCGTTGTCGCAGACAGCCCACAGTCTGTGCTTTCCGGACTCCAAGCCTTGTATCTTGCTCCAGTTGATGCTTGTCTTTTCGTTGGCTTTTGCCGTGTAGACGTTGTTGTGGTTGTTGTCGAACCAGTATTTCACTTCGCCCTTAATCTCTTTTGCAGAAGCGTTAAGCCTCTTGAAGGTGACGCAGAGCACGCTGTCCTTTATTGCCTTGTCTGGCATGTCGAAGGTCAGGGTTGTAGGCATGGTGCCGAGAGTCAGACTTGTTGTTGCGTCGTGGCTTTCGCCGGCATTGTCTGTAACCTGTGCTGAGGCGGTGAAGGTGTAGTATCTCTGCCATACGAACCTGTTCGTTTCGTTGTCGTTCTTCTCTTCATATCCTTCGGGCATGATGACCGGAATGCGCAGTTCGAATTTTCCCTCTGCATCGGTAGCTATGGTGTCTGTGAGCATGGTCTTGTCGGTGTCTTGGTTGTCGGAATATCTCCAGAACCATTTTGCCTTGTTGCGTTTCACGCTGTAAGCCACCCTTGCTCCCTGTACGGGCACTCCGGCGTAGGTCATAGCCTTTCCGCTCACTCTCACCGTGTCTCCGTTGTGGTATTCTTTGTCAACATTGTCGATGGTCACTTCAAATGTCGGTCTTTTGTATTCTTCCACGAGAAACGACTGGTATCCTAAGCCGTTGCCCCGGCTTATGATGGCGAATCTTCCGTTCATGCTGCTTCCTTCGGGCAGCGTGAAGTTTGCGCTTGCCGTGCCGTAGTCGTCGGTGGTGACGTTTTTTTCTGCTACCGTTTTATTGTTGGCGTTGCGCAGCGTAATGGTGAGTTCCTTGCCGCTTGCCACCTTTGTGGAATGTATGCCGTCGATATTGTAAGCCACAGCCGACACGTGTACGGTCTGTCCCGGACGGTATATGGCGCGGTCGGTGAACAGAGTGGTGCGGCTGTATTTCTGATTGTTGCCGTAGTAGTTGAAGTAAGTCCATGCGTCGGTGTTCTGCATGAAGTTGTCTTCTGCGGTGTAGGCACGCATAAGTCGCAGGTCTTTGTTGCGTAGAGCCACTGTAACCTCTCCGTTTCTGTCGGTGGTGACGGTAGCCTTTGTCCTGTCGCTGTAGGTCAGCTGCACCTTGGCTCCTGGTATGGGCTGTCCTGTAGTGGCACTTACGGCTACAATTCTCTGCTTGCTTTCCGGAAGTTCTATGCTTGCCATATATATGTCGCTGACAGCCAACATGTTTCTTTGCGTAGCGAGAGCGTTGTCGTCGGCAGAAACCTCCACGACGTATAGTCCTGGCTTCAGCTTGGGCATAGCCACGTAGAAGCACTTCTTGTCATATTTGTGTTCCAGAGCGACGGGGGTATTTACCGTTATGGCAGACGACGCAATCATCAGCTTTTTGATTTTCGCCCAGTCTTTTTTTTTGTTTGCAATGAGATCCGTGTTCCCGCTGAGGTTAAGTCGTGTTATGGTAGTCTTTATGTTTTTTATGTTTCGCACCGTCACCTCCATGGTGTCAGCCTTTCCGGGCAGCATTGTTTCTTTCATTATTGCATCAAAGCTCGGCTGTATGAGTCTTTCATATTCGCTGTTCAGCCTTGGAATGTTTCTCCATGCTGCCCATCGTTTTGTGGCGGCGTTTATGAAGTCCGCCTTCTGGGCTGGTGTCACGTCGGTGCATCTGTTTAGGCAGTCGTATTTCCTCAGCGCCGCCTCTCCGCATTCGGGCAGGTCGGCGTAGATGCTTATTATGGAGTCGAGTCTTGCAATGTATCTGTTTCCCTTGGCTTTGTCGGCTATGCTGTATCGGTATGTTTCTCCGTTTTCGCTTTCCACCATGTCGAGTGCCGTCACGAGTGCGGCGGTACGGTTTCCTGTCTTGTTGTAATAGTCGTTAAGGCGTCTGTACTCTTTCAGCGTGTATCCTACGACGCTGAGCAGGTCGTTGTTGAATATTCTGCTGTCGGTGCCTTCTTTTACGAAGGGCACATATCCTCCGGTGTTCTTTGCTGCGAGCACCTCCGGATGGGCGAGTGCTTTGCGTGCATAGTCCTTGGCGGTCTGTCCGGCATTTGGGAAGGTGTTGCTCTTCCACTCCACCTTTTCGTATACGTCAGCCAGCACGCAGTTGTATACTGCGGCGAGAGCCTTGTCGCTATTCCCGGCATTTGCTGCCTGTGCTTCAAACATTCTTATCGCCCCTGGTATGGAGTCAGCGCTGATGCTTGCCAGCGTGTTGATGCGTCTCACCTCAGCCTTCAGCAGGTTGCCGTAGCTTTTCTCCTTTGCCGCCGAAGCGGCAATTCTTTCCAGCACGTTGATCTGTGACTTCGGCAAGTCTTTCTTAACGGCTTCGTCATACTCTTTCCAGAGTCCTGTATATTTGTCGGCGAATGTTGCCACGGGCAGCATTAGGGCTGCAAAGAGGGCTATAAGAGTTTTTTTCATGTCCATTGGTTTAATGATTGTTTATTTCAGTCTGTAAAATTACTACATGTTTTTCATAGGAGCAAATAAATCCCATAATAATGGTACTGGTACAAATATTATTTACTTAAATTTAACCCTAATCGGTCGTTAGGGCTTGTTTGATGGGTTGTGGCTTAACCTGCCGACACTTGCCGGAGGCTTATTAAGTTTATGTCCGCATAAAATGAAGCGTGGCAGAAGGGTCCGTCGTTCCGGTTTCTCTTCTGCCACGTTTTTTTCTTTTTTTTTCTTCCGTTGCCCTTCGGGTATGGTGTGGTTTCTATCTTGTTCTTTCCTCAAAGATGTTGCGTAGCCATTGCTTCTGCTCGGCGATGGTCATGTTGCTGTTGTCGAGCTCCACGGCATCGTCCGCCTTCCGCAGCGGCGACACTTCGCGGTGTGAGTCAATATAGTCGCGCTCCTGCACGTTTTTCAGTATGTTCTGTAGGTCGGCAGGCATACCTTTCGCCTTCAGCTCGTTGAATCGTCGCTGTGCGCGCACTTCGGCAGATGCCGTGACGAATACCTTTAGTTCTGCGTCGGGGAAGACCACGGTGCCAATGTCTCTGCCGTCCATCACTATACCTTTTTCTTTCCCCATTGCCTGCTGTTGTTCCACGAGTGCTTTGCGCACGAATGGTAGGGCGGCTATCGGACTTACTCGCGATGAGACCTCCATCGTGCGTATGTCTTTCTCCACGAGCTGTCCGTTGAGGTATGTGTCCGGTCTTCCTGTTTCGGCATTCAGCCTGAATGATATTTTTATCTGCGGCATGGCTTTTTCGAGAGCTGCCGTGTCGATGCTATTGTCAGCGCCGAACATGCCGTGGTGCATGGCGTAGAGTGTTACTGAGCGGTACATGGCTCCTGTGTCTACATATATGTAGCCTATTTCCTTGGCAAGGTCTTTAGCCATGGTGCTTTTTCCGCATGACGAGAATCCGTCGATAGCGATAGTTATTTTCTTGTTGTTCATATTCAGATGTTATAGACAGTATGATACGTTGACGAGAATGGAGCTTGCCGACACGTGGTATTTTGCGTATCCCACCTGCAGCTTGAAGCGTTCGAGCTGCAGTCCGGCTCCGAACGACAGCCCAGCTCCGTGGCTGCTTTCGGTAGCCTCCTCTGTTCCTCCTTCTGCGATTTTCATTTCTTTGGCTCGTCTGAAGTTGTATCCTCCTGCCAGGTAGAACTGGTCGCCGAGCATGAGGTCGGCTCCCACCACAAGGTGGTTTACGAAGCTGTAGTTCCAGTGGTTGAGGTCGACGAGAGTTGCAGAAATGCGGAACGGCATGTTTTCGAAGCTTTTGCTTGCTCCCAGTTGCAGGTCGAATGGCATTTTGCCGTATTCCTCGTCGTAGGCTTTCGTCTGTCCTCCGAGGTTTTTCGCCACGGCAGATACAGACAGTTCTATCTCCGGGTTGTAGTAGTTGAGTCCCAGGTCTATGCCCACCCCCATGGAGTTGTATCCTCCAATGTATGATGCCACCATTTTTGCGTTTATTCCTCCCACGAGGTTCTTGGCGAGAGTGTAGCTGAATGATCCTCCGAGAGCTATTTCCTGTGCGGAGAATTCTCCTGTCTGCACGTTGTTCTCGTCGGTCTCCTTCATTTTCCCGTAGTTCATGTATTGTGCTGTCACTCCCCATGAAGCCTTGTCGTTTACTATTCTGTTGAAGCTGGCGCTTCCTGTCGTGGCGCCTTCCATGTATGTCATGAAGTTGAGGTTCAGCGTTTTGTCACTTACCGATGAGAGTAGTGCCGGGTTGTTGAACATCAGGGTAGGGTCGTCTTCGATGATACTGATGTTGTCTCCGCCCAGTGCTGCGGCATGTGCGCTCACGGGTAGTCTCAGGAAGTTGTATTCTGTTTGGCTTTCCTGTGCGTTGGCTGTAATTATTGCCGCCATGAGCAGCAGGATTGCCATTATGTTTCTTTTCTTTCTTGTCATTTGGTTTGCAAAGTTACAGTATCCTGCTAATAAAAACGAAGATTTGTCCGGTTTATTGTGTTTGCGTAGTGTCTTGGCTGTGTTTTTTCGTGTTGTGGTGTTTGTGTAAGATATGCGGCAGGCTTCCTGTCTACCAGGTGCCGTTTGTGTGGGGTGAGGCGGTTATCTTTTTCCCGTTTATCATCATGTTTCTGATTTTGGTGTTCTCGATGATGTTCTTGTCGAAGGCGTTCACTCTGTCGTAGACGTTGATGTTTTCGAAGGTGAAGTCGGTGAGGCGGTAGTTGTCGCTTTCGCCCACGTTGAAGAAGTTCTTGCACTCCATCCTGATGTTGCGCAGCGTGATGTTGTTACATTGGCTGAGCGGCATGTCCTTCCGTTCGTCTTTTTTGTAGAACTGCGTCCATGGTCTTATTACGAGTGCGCTGCCCGTCGTGCCGGTGATGTTCTCCACGGTGATGAATTCATAGTGCTGCGGTGTGTCGGGTCTCATCTTCAGCCATAGCACGCGGTCGGACTTGTCCACCTTTATGTTTCGCAGAATGATGTTCCTGTCGTATACGCTTTCGCTTCCCAGCGTCAGGCATCCGTGCACCACTCCGTAGCGGCAGTTCTGTATGATGATGTTGCGGTTGGGACCGTTCGTCTTGTCCTTGTCTGCCCATGTTCCCTTTCCTCCTTTCAGCGCTACGGCATCGTCGTTGACGCTCATGTAGCATCCGTCGATAAGCACGTCGTGACATACGTCGATGTCGATGGCGTCGCTGCTTGGTGCTTTCAGTCCCTTGGTGGGTGCGTAGATGAGGCAGTCGAGAAAGCGCACGTGGTGTGAGCGGTATAGGTGTGTGGTCCAGAAGGGGCTGTTGACGAGGTGCACATCCTGGAACGTGACGTTTTTGCAGTTTGATATGTACACCAGTCTCGGTCGCTGCGCATCCTTGTTTGTACACTGTGGGTTCCATTTGCGTCGTATCCAGAACTCGTTCCAGTAGTGGTGTCCGTTGCCGTCTATTGTCCCTTTGCCGGCGATGGTGAAGCCGTCGAGGTTGTCGGCGTTTACGAGAGCCGTGAAGTATTTGCAGGTTTGTCCCTCTATCCGTGTCTCCCTTACGGGGAAGTCTTGTATGCGGTCGCTGCCTTTCAGCTTTCCTCCCTCTTCCACCACGAGGCTTGTGCCTTGTCTGAAGAAGAGTGCTCCGCTGAGGAATGTGCCTTCCGGTATTACGATGACTCCTCCTCCGCTCTTTGCAGCAAGGTCTATTGTGCGTTGTATGGCTGCGGTCTGCACCGTGGTGCTGTCTTTGTCCACCCCGTAGTCGGTAACGACGTAGCGCTTGCCGAGAGAGGCGTTGTCCACTTTCTGCGTGTTGGAAAACCATTTGTCGATATGTGTTCCGTCGGGCCATAGTCCGTCAGTCGGTGTGGCGTCGGCGACGGCGGCAAGAATTGTGGTGCATATTATGAGCAGTAATTTCTTCATTGTTTCAGCTTTCTTGTGGGGAGGGTTAGTATGATGTTGCTTTATTTTTATAGGCACTGCAAATTTACTCATAAATCCTACAGTCTCCAAAAAACGGGTGTTGAA
>URLQ01000032.1 GCA_900548745.1 uncultured Prevotella sp. | reverse complement strand
AGAAAAAAGACAACAAGACGTTAAAAGCATACAATTATGAAAAAGACAGTTCTAATATCGATATTTCTGATTTTCACAGCCGTTAGTTCTATGGCTGATGTTAAATATGGTTTGGAGTCATGTGTACGTTATGGTACAGATGTTCTGATAACCTTCTCCATTGACAATAAGGATGATTATGACCATTATATCTCGTTCGACAAGCATGATTTCCTTGTTCTGGATGCAGAGGGAAATGAATATATGACTTCCAATGGCACTTATGGCACATTGAAAGAGCGCAGTTGCAATAATAGTTGTAAACTCATAGGCATACCGGAGGATTGTGCGCCTGTTGGAAGTAATGAAATCTATGATTCCACTCCGGTGACTGTTCCTGCAGGAGTGAAGGTCCTTGTCCGTGTTGTTGCGAGCGATGTGCCGGAGACATTAAAACAGTTCGACATAATACAGTGGCGTGGCAAGAACTCAAAGGATACGTATGATGATTCTCCTTCCTTGTTCTGCTTTAATTGGAATCAGGCTGAATATCACTCGTATCTGATGATAGAGTCAAAGTGATAGAGGGCAGACATGCATATAAACAAAGAGTCCAACCGGATGAATTCTTCTTTTCATTTGTTTGGACTCTTTTAAATCCCAATGATCGTTTTGGGCTAAATTATCAGTATATAAGTGATTTTTTACCTTATATAATTATGAATTTCTATAATTTCTTACTATCTTTGACCCCCAAAGAGTAAGAAATCCTTAATAAAAGGTTGAAAAAAGTATTGCCTATATTGTTTCTGTTCCTTATAATATCTGTTGTAGGTAAGGCACAGACAAGTTCCGGTAAGATGGATGTTTACAAGAGTCTTACCGGAAAGAATATTGATGACTTATACTCATTGGGCATGAAGTATGAGAAGACTGGAGAAAAGGCAAAAGCATTGACGTTCTACAATGCCCTCGTTTCAAAGTATTCCGATGATTTGGCAAAGGAAGAAAAGAAGAAGTGTGCCGAGGCTTTTTCCCGTTCTGGAGATATATATTACAGGAGCAGACAGTATTCTTCAGCCATGAACCAGTACTTGTCGGGCTTAAGGGTGAGTGAACTCAACTCTTTCGGTTTTATCACTGCGCAGATATATATCGGGATTGGAAATATATATAGTTCGCACGGTGATTATGAGATGGGAATCCACTATTACAAGCAGGCACTGCTGCTTGTTGACAATCCAAAGGGAAAGAGCATAAAAAACAAGGTTCTGAACAATCTTGTGGGGGCTTCATGCTTCGCCGGAAGAGCTTCTGACGGTGAGAAATACCTCAGAATGTTGCTTAACAGTCGTGAAAACACTACGGATTATGAGTTCAATCTGTTGATGTGCAACGGGCTTGTGGCAAGTTACAAGGGGAATATGCTGTTGTCCATCCAGTTTTATAACAAGGCTCTTAGGTATGTAGAAAAGGAGAAGCTAAGTGAGGCGTATTATGAAAGCGTATCATCATGTCTGGCACAGATATATCTTGAAATCAACCAACCGGACTCCGCAATATCATATTTGCGTAAAAATGAGGAAATAGCGAAGCGAATACACCAGATTGACTTGCTTGAAGAGACTATGCGCAGTCTTTCGGAAGCTTATGAGAAGAAAGGAAACCATACAGAGGCTATGGCGTATAAGATGAGATATGTAGACTTGTCTGACTCTCTGTATAACAACACGGAATTCAATGCAATAAAGAATGCAATGTTCCAATATGAAGCAAGCAAGAGCGAAAATGCCATACTCTCACTTACTCAGGAAAAGAAAGACAGGGATAAGCTGATAACCATGCAGCGCGGATGGATAGTGACTCTTGTCGTTGCGTTCATCGTGTTCGTGATAATGCTTGTTGTGCTGTATAGGCAGAAGAAGCAGCTGTTCCTGGCTTATCATGAACTTTTCAACCGAAGTCAACAGTATATTACCGATAGAAACGGTGTTGAGGAAATTTCTTCAAAAGAGTCTGCACCGTCGGATACTGGTAAGATACTTTCAGAAGAGCAGCATAATGCCATTCTTTCAAATATCGTAAGGGTGATGGAATCGACCGATGATTTCTGTCAGAGTGACTTCAGTATAGACACCCTTGCATCCCTTGTGGGAACAAATTCCCGTTATGTGTCGGAAGCGATAAACGAGGGCTTCGATAAGAACTTCCGCACCTTCCTCAATGAATACCGTATAAAGGAAGCGATGCGCAGACTTGCTGATATAGAGCATTATGGCGGCTATACAATAAAAGCAATATCAGAGAGCGTAGGCTATAAGTCGCAAGCCAACTTCATCTCCGTGTTTACAAAAGTGACAGGAATGAAACCGTCTATATATCAGAAAATATCCAAGGAAAAGAGAAATAGTTCATTCTGATTAGGTTTTTATTACTGATTCGTGAAATAGTAATCGAAAAAATAATAAAAACCTCCTTTTTAGAACTTATTTCGTAAATTTGCCACATCGCAAGCAAATTAAACCTAAAATTAAATAGTTATGAAAGAAAAATCCTACTTACTCCAAACAGCCTCTTGGCTGCGCTCGGTTGCCGTAATGTCGGTGTGTGGAATAGCTTCGGCTGTCTGTGCACAGAATACAGCACCTTTGAAACCTGTTAATCTATCTGCTGATGCAGACTATAACAAAGTGGTTCTTACATGGGAAGACCCTGTATCGACAGAAGAACTGCTCAGCGAAGATTTCGAGGGAGCATTCCCGGCAGAAGGTTGGAGCCTGAAAACAACCAACACTGATTATTATATGAATACCTGGTTCCAGTTCCCGTCAGCGGAAATGGAAGAGGAAGGCGTTGACGATGAAAGCCGTAGCATGTTCGTTCATGGAGGCAAGAAGAGTGCTCTGTTGTATCCGGATATGAACACTCCTCATGAAGATGGTTCTTCGGCATGGCAGAACGAATGGCTCTATTTGCCTGCCACGCCAGGTGCGGAGTATGTAAGCTTCTATACATATATTAATCCGGAGATTTTGAACTATGCTGAAAGCGAAGACTTCCCAGACCATTATTATGTGAAGGTGAGTCACGACAATGGCGCAACATGGAATGTGCTATGGGATGGACGTTCTGATATCTCAACGGAGAACGCTTTCCAGTATGTAAACCTGTATCTTGGTGATGCAAGCAAGGGTGCTCCTATCGTTGCTTTCCATGCAACGGGAAACGAGAACGACCCAGAGACAGGACTCTATTTCGCATGGGCTATAGACGACGTGAAGCTGTCGAAGCGTGTGTTTGCCGAAGGTGCAGACAAGAATGCCGTTGCAACAGAAGGCTACAACGTATATCTTGACAATGAGCTTATTGCAGAGAATGTTCGCAAGTCTACATATACAGATCTTTCCAACAAGGAGCCGGGAAGCCATTTGTATGCTGTAGAGGCTGTGTCAAACACATTCAACCTCAAGTCAGACAAGGTAGAGAAGACAGTTGAAATCAAGGAACCGATACTGAACTCACCTACAAACTTGAATGTTAAGGCTTCAAAGGATGAGGCGTCTGGAAAGTATAACGTCCTTGTTACATGGGATAAACCAGAGGGCGACCGTACACCGGCTTACTATACCGTGCGTTGCAACAATGCCCTTGCTGCCGATTTCATGGAAGACCGTGAGATAGAGCAGACTGGAAAGCCAAAGGGTGTTTACACCTATTCTGTATATGCCGTTTATGAATATCCGTCAGGAACATCAGAGCCTATAGAGATGACCGTTGCCGCTGGCACACGTCTTACAGCTTCAGACTTCTCTGCTGCGTATGACGGAAAGAATGTTGTAATGTCATGGAAGGCACCGTCAGGTTCTGAATATCCGGTAAAAGACTACTGCGTATATCGTGGCAACGAGAAACTTACAGAAACATCAGAGACTTCCTTTACCGCAGCCAATGAGCCGGAGGGACAGTATGATTATAGCGTGAAGGTGGTTTATAATGACGGTTTCGAGTCATTGCCAGTAACAAAGACATTGTCTTGTGGCACAAAGCCTGCTTACACACTGCCATTCTCAGAAGATTTTACAGGTGGTCTGACACCAGGCAACTGGGTAGTGGAGAAGGTAGACGGCAAGATGCAGGATCAGTATCTGTGGCGTTTCGACAACTGGTTCGAACTTCCTGTCAGCGGCGGAGGCTTTAGTGGCGAGTTTGCTTCTGTAGCATCATCAGTAGCCGGCTATACAAACATCTTCACAACTCTTGACACTCCTCCAGTAGTACGCGGAGAAGTTGCAGACGGCACTAAGACATACATCGAGTTTGATATGGATTATATGGAAGGTGGAAAATCATCGTCAGCATCATTGCACTATTCTTATAATGGTGAAGAGTGGGCAAGTATAGAAGACTTCGGTGGTTATCTTGCTTCTGACCTGGCAGGAGGCGAAACCTGCAAGCCGGTTCATAAGAAGATTGATGTGACAGAGTATTTCACAGACTCAGAAACTCCGGTTTACTTTGCTTGGAAATACAATGGCAAGCTTGCCAACCATCTTGCTATCGACAATGTGAAGATTTATAATGATAAGGCAACAGGCATTTCTGTTGTAGGCGAAGACAGGGAATATAGTATAAGTGGCAACACATTGAATGTAAATGGTTCTTCTGTAACAGGCGTTAAGGTGTTTGCTGCCGACGGAACATGCGTTGCAGATGTATCGGTCAATGGAGAAAAGAAGGTTGCTTTGCCTCTTGGCGCAGGAGTGAACATCATCAGTGTTTCTACTGCTGCCGGAACACAGACCATAAAGATTTGCAGATAAAATTTCAGTAGTGTAATTAAAAAGCTTCCGTAAGACGGTTCTCACTGTTTTGCGGAAGTTTTTTTGTTCCTATTCGTTATTTCATGTACAAGTATTGTTATTATTCCGTATATAATCATCTAATATTATGTAATTTGATTTATTTTTACTAACTTTGCCACCGGAACTATGTAAATCTACTAACGAAAATAATTAGAAAGAAAACAAAATGGAACAAGTATTCAGTTACATTATCAGTCTGGGTGCAAGTGTGATGATGCCTATCATCTTCACCATTATCGGACTTTGTATAGGCATGAAATTCGGAAAGGCTCTCAAGTCTGGACTCTTTGTAGGAGTAGGATTCGTTGGTCTTGGTGTTGTGACAGCTCTGCTCACCACAAACTTCAATGACCCGCTGAAAGGTATCTCCGACCTGTATCATTTGCAGCTCAATGTCTTTGATATGGGTTGGCCGGCAGCAGCTGCCGTGGCTTACAATACGGCAGTCGGTGCTCTTATCATTCCAATCTGTCTTGGTGTCAACTTCCTTATGCTCGTCACCAAGACCACACGCACGGTGAATATAGACCTTTGGAACTATTGGCATTTCGCATTTATCGGTGCTGTGGCATATTTTGTAATGGGAGAGAGTCTGCTGTGGGGATATTTCGCAGCAATAGTCTGCTACATCATCACTCTTGTGTGTGCAGACCTTACAGCAGAGAAGTTCCAGAAGTATTACGATCTCGACGGAATATCCATCCCGCAGCCGTTCTGCCAGAGCTTCATGCCATTTGCCATAGTGTTTGACAAATTGCTGAACCTTATACCGGGATTCTCAAAACTCGATATTGATGCAGAAGGACTTAAGAAGAAGTTCGGCGTGCTTGGAGAGCCACTCGTACTCGGAGTCATAGTAGGTATGCTTATCGGATGGGCAGCCCAGCTTGATATTAAGAAGATATTGTTTCTTGGTGTTACTATGGGTGCTGTTATGGAGCTTATCCCACGTATCACCTCTCTCTTCATCGAGGGCTTGAAACCGATATCAGAGAAGACCCAGGAGTTGGTAAAGAGTAAGTTCAACGGCAAGAAAGTACATATTGGTATGAGCCCGGCACTCGTAATAGGTCATCCTACAACGCTTGTCGTATCAATCATCCTTATTCCTGTAATCCTCGCATTGGCGGTGTTCCTGCCAGGCAACCAGTTCCTGCCGCTTGCATCCCTTGCCGGAATGTTCTATCTGTTCCCAATGGTGTTGCCATTCACAAAAGGTAATGTGGTGAAGACTCTTATAATCGGTCTTGTGGCACTTATCGTCGGTTTGTTTTTCGTTACCGATATGGCTCCTGACTTCACTATGGCAGCCAACCACGTGTTTGCTGCTACACAAGATAAGGCAGCGGAGATACCTGAAGGCTTCTCAGGCGGTGCCCTTGACTTCGCGTCATCGCTCTTCGGTTGGCTTATTTATCGTGGCGTAAAGCTTGAATATGTAGGAATGGGAGTTCTTGCAGTTATTACTGTCGGACTGATGTTTATAAACAACAGACGAATCGTAAAGGAAGACAGAGAAGCAAAGAAAGACTAATATAAAATAATCAGAATAATGAAGAAACTATTGTTATCAGTAGCTCTTGTGGCTACCGCAATGTGTGCAAACGCACAGACAGACTACAAGATTCAGACGGCTTGTAATCCTTTGGATGTAAAGACCTATGACACAGATCGTCTGCGCAGTGCTTTCACTATGGAGAATGTGATGGAGGCAAACAAAATCCATTTCACATACTCTATGTATGACCGCCTCGTGTATGGTGGCGCAATGCCTGTAGGCTCAGTATTGAAGCTGGAGACTATCGATCCTTTGAAGGCTCCTTATTTCTGTTTCAACCGTGAGCTCGGCATCATCAATACCAGCAAGGGCGTAGGTGTGGTAACTGTTGACGGTAAGGAATATGAGCTTCACTTCAAGGATGCGCTTTATGTAGGTCGCGGTTCCAAGGATATTACTTTTGCCAGCAAGGATGCTTCAAATCCAGCAAAGTTCTATCTGAACTCAACAACAGCCCACAAGGCATATCCTACACAGATGATTGTGTGCAATGATGCAGCACGTGCAAAGAAGCTGAAGTGCTTGAACTCAAACAGTTTCCACGCCGGAAAGATGGAGGAAAGCAACGACCGCGTCATCAACCAGCTCATCGTTAACAACGTGCTTTCTGAGAAGAACGGTGGTAAGGGAGGACCTTGCCAGTTGCAGATGGGACTTACCGAGCTTGCTCCAGGTTCTGTTTGGAACACAATGCCTGCACACACTCATGGCCGTCGTGTAGAGGCTTACTATTATTTCAATCTCCCGGAGGGCAACTCTGTAGCTCATTTCATGGGTGAGCCACAGGAAACACGTGTAATCTGGCTGCACAACGAGCAGGCTATCATGTCGCCGGAATGGAGTGTTCACTGTGCTTCTGCTACAAGCAACTATATGTTTGTATGGGGTATGGGTGGTGAGAACCTCGACTATGGCGATATGGACAAGATTCCATACGTTAACATGAAGTAAATCATGGTTTCCCGATACCCTTTCTGATTGGGATACATAATGTAAAAGAGGTGGATGCTTTATCGCTTCCACCTCTTTTATGTTAATTTGATGTGATGAACGCACGACTCATTCCTTATTCCGCCGAAGGCAAGCGATTGGTGAAGGTAGGAGTGAACTATGACAATGAACAACGCACCATCAGTGGTTGGATTATCAAGAAATAACAGGTAGGGGCTATACGTATCATATATTTTAAATACTTATAGCCCTTCGTTCTTCACAATCTGGTTGAAATAAGGATAAGGAATTTCTATCTTCTCCTTGTCGAACCGTTCCTTAATGCTTTTGAACAGGTCGTATTTCATTATTGTTGCATCTGTTGCCGTTGATGCCCATGCCCATGCACGCAGAGTTATTGCAGAGTCGCCGAGGTTAATAACCTTTATCACAACCTCCGGCACTCCAGCTTTCTTCTCCTCTCCTGTGCGATGGTCGATAAGCAGCTTGTGTCTCATTATTTCCTCACGCATCACTTCTATTGCCTGGTCGAGATTCGTGTCGTAAGAGACGCCGATGTCTATGAAGGCACATGTGGAGCTGTCGCCGTATGAGGAGTTGATGATTGTTGCGGAGTTAATCTTGCTGTTAGGTATTAGAATCATTCTGTTCTCCACATTCTGCAGTATCGTGTGGCGTAGTGTAATCTCTATTACAGTACCTACCACCTCATCGTCCACTTTGATGAAGTCACCGACCTTGAACGGACGGGTGAATATTATGAACAGTCCGCCGACGACGTTTGACAAGGCCTCCTGTGAGGCGAGACCCACAGCCATGGCAAGGATTCCTGCACTGGCAAGTATGGAGTTGCTTATCTTCTCCATTCCAGGGATGAGCGAGAGGAAGGTGGCGCAGCCGATGATATATATCGCTGTCACCACAATCTGTTTCAGAAACATCACTTTTGTCACATCCATTCCCTTTTCCGCCTGCTTTCGCATCGTGTGGCGGAAGAGGTATTTTGCGATTGCCGTGAGAATTCTTACGATAAGGTATATCACGACAAGCTTGATGCCGAAGATGATAGCATCCTCCACCTTTATGTTAAAGTGTGCTTCGTTGAGAAGGTGCTTCAGGGAATGTTCCGGCACCTTCTCTATTTCGCTGATGGAATTTAAGAACAAGCGACTTGTCATCTGTTGCTGTAATTATGAAAACTGTTAATATGATGCTGTACAAGGTATGCCCATTGCAATTACCCTGTCGCGGATGGCGTCAAGTTCCTCATGGGTTGCCTTCTGTAGGTCGTGGTCAGGTGTTTCGCGGTCAATGGTATACACCATAACCTCCATTGGTTTGATTTCTCTTACGGCCTCCAGCCACGGCTTTATATACTCTTCTTTCACGTTGCTTACGTCCTCGCCATTGCTAAGACCTTTCATGAACATAGTCTGTATTATCACGTGTCCGTTGAAAGCCTTCATGCCCTCGATGATGTCCTGCACGTCGTATGAAGGTTGTTGTGGACGATCCACCTTATTAATATATGCCGGGTCAACGGTATCGATCTTCAGGATGTTGTTGTCAACCCGCATCAGAGCGTCGTGCACCTGCTTGCGGTGTAGCATAGTGGAATTGCTCAGTACCGACACCTTTGCCTGTGGACAATACTTGTCGCGTAGCCTTATCGTGTCGTCTATGATCTCGGCGAAATGGGGATGCGAGGTAGGTTCGCCGTTACCGGCAAACGTCAGCACGTCGGGCTTCGGCCCGTTCTCCGCCATGTCTTTCAGTTTCGCTTCAAGAGCTTTAGCCACCTCTTCGCGTGTCGGGCGAGGAAGTGTAGGATGATGGTCAGCATTGAAGCCACACTCACAATATATACAATCAAAAGTGCAAACCTTGCCATCGGCAGGTTGCAGGTTTATTCCCAGCGACACACCCAGTCTGCGGCTGTGTATCGGTCCGAATATCGGTGATGGATAAATTACTGTACTCATGTGGGCAAAAGTAATAATTAAAAAGAACAAAGAAGAAAGAAACCCAAGAAAGTTTATAAAAAACATCAAAAGCTTGTTGTCCAGTGATAGTGTCTTTTTTAGAAAGTTACCGACTTTCTCATAGAAAGTGCCGTAGTTTCTCATAGAAAGTTACCGACTTTCTAAATAAACGTGCATTTCTTTGTCTGCAACATTATGGCTAAAAGCGATGATAATCATAAAAAGTCTTTATTGGGAAAGATAAACAGCGTCTTGGAATAAAAAATAAATGAATTTATTTTATTCTCCCCTCGATTTGTGTTATCTTTGCAGCGAATTCGGGTTATATAACCATTTTGCAAAATGACGAAAAAAAAGAAAAAGACCGGCAATCGATATGGATTGCAGGCAATTACTCTATGTATAAGTACCGCTATGGTGCTGATTTTGTTGGGAATGGTCGTGTTTTCTGTGCTTACGGCTCAGAACCTCTCATCGTATGTCAAGGAGAATCTTACCGTGACGATGATGCTCAGTGATGACATGACAAATCCTGAGGCAAAACAGCTGACGGCAGACTTGTACAAGCTCCCTTATATAAATAAGGTGAATTTTATCAGTAAGGAACAGGTTCTGAAAGAGCAGACCGCTGCTATGGGCACCGATCCGAGTGAGTTTATCGGTACCAATCCCTTTGTCGGCTCCATGGAGGTGCAGCTGAAGGCTGATTATGCCAATTCCGACTCCCTGAAGTGGATTTCCAAAAGCCTGAAAGCTAACAAGAAGGTTACCGACGTGACGTATCCACAAGACCTGATGGACAGTGTGAACTATAATCTGCAGCGCATAAACATCGTGCTGCTTGCGCTTGCCGTGCTGCTCACCTTCGTGTCGTTCTCTCTGATTAGCAATACCGTGCGCTTGGGCATGTATGCCCGTCGCTTCTCCATCCATACGATGAAGCTCGTCGGCGCATCATGGGGCTTTATCCGTAGACCGTTCTTGAGAAACGCCATGGGACTCGGCTTGCTTGCCGCAGTGATTGCCGACTGCGTGTTGGCTGGTGGCATCTATGCCCTTTATACCTATGAGCCCGACGTTATGGTTGTGCTCACATGGCAGGTGATGGCGATAACGGGCGGTGCGGTTCTCCTCTTCGGATTGCTCATCACTCTGTTCTGCGCTTGGCTTTCGGTAAACAAGTTCTTGAGGATGAAAGCCGGAGATTTGTATAAGATTTAAACGAACTAAATAATTGAGGATAAATTATATGGACAAGAGAAATTTTGCATTCGGCCGCGTGAACTTCATAATGATGGCGGTCAGCATGCTGATTGTAGTCGTCGGATTCATTCTGATGAGCGGAGGCAGTTCCGACGAGCATCAGTTCAATCCGGAGATATTCAGCACGATGCGCGTAAAGGTTGCACCAATAGTATGTTTCATAGGATTCGTTTCCATGATATGTGCAATTATGATTAAGCCGAAGGATGCCGGCAGCAATGAGACGACTACCCACGGAGAAACTGCGGAATAATCAGGATTACTTATTTAAATTATTAAAACAGATAATTTTTAAGATACACAGAAAATGGATTGTATTGAAGCACTTGTCCTTGGATTGATCCAGGGACTTACAGAATATCTGCCGGTGAGCAGTAGCGGACATCTTGCCATAGGTTCCGCCCTCTTCGGCATTCAGGGCGAAGAAAACCTGACATTCACCATCATGGTGCATGTCGCAACGGTACTTAGCACACTCGTCATCCTGTGGAAGGAAGTGGACTGGATTTTCAAGGGACTGTTCAAGTTCCGGATGAATGACGAAACGAAGTATTTCCTGAATATCGTAGTTTCGATGATACCTGTGGGCATCGTCGGCGTATTCTTCAAGGATACGGTGGAGGATGTGTTCGGCTCGGGACTGATGATAGTGGGAGCAATGCTCGTGCTTACCTCCGTTCTGCTTGCTTTCTCATATTATGCCAAACCGCGACAGAAGGAGAAGATAAGTCTGCGCGACGCATTCATCATCGGTCTTGCACAGGCATGTGCCGTAATGCCGGGACTTTCCCGTTCGGGAAGTACCATTGCCACCGGACTGCTCCTTGGCAACAAGAAAGAGAAACTGGCTCAGTTCTCCTTCCTGATGGTCATTCCGCCGATACTCGGTGAAGCTTTGCTTGATGTGGTGAAAGCTATGAAGGGAGAAGCTGTTTCGGCAGGAATCGACACGCTGCCACTCATTGTAGGCTTCGTGGCAGCCTTCGTTTCCGGCTGTCTGGCGTGCAAATGGATGATAAACATAGTGAAGAAAGGCAAACTGATATATTTCGCCATCTATTGTGCAATAGCAGGAGTCGTTACGATGCTCTTCTCTTTGTAAAAGCAGAATGTAGGCATCTGCCTTATACCTTATTAATATATAACATATAAGACAACAGAAATAGAATATGAATTTCAACGAAGGCGAGATTATCTGCATAGACAAGCCATACCGCATGTCGAGTTTTGGCGCATTGGCTCATATCCGCTTCCTGATATCAAACAAGCTTGGAGTGAAGAGAGTGAAAACCGGTCATGCCGGAACTCTCGACCCTCTTGCCACAGGAGTGCTCATCCTGTGTACGGGAAAGGCTACAAAGCGCATCGATGAGCTGCAGGCTCATACCAAGGAGTATACTGCCACATTGCAGCTCGGTGCCACAACGCCAAGCTTCGACAAAGAGCATACCGTGGATCACACCTATCCCACAGCTCATATAACGGAGGAACTGATAAGGGAGACACTCCAGAAGTTCATCGGTGAGATACAGCAGGTGCCGCCGGCATATTCCGCCTGCAAGATAAACGGGCACAGGGCTTACAAGCTGATGCGGAAGGGACACGACGTGCCGCTCAAGGCAAAGACTCTCAGAGTGGACGAAATAGAGATGACATCATTCGACCAGAAGACGATGCAGCTCTCGATAAGAGTGGTGTGCGGAAAAGGAACCTACATACGTGCTTTGGCAAGAGATATAGGCACGGCTCTTGGCAGTGGTGCCTTTCTTACCGCCCTGCGCAGAACACGGGTGGGGGACATAAGAGTGGAAAACTGCATAACGCTTGACGATTTCCCGGCATGGCTCGACCAGCAGGAGATAGAAGGCGTGGAAAACAAATAACAGAAAATAAAAAAGATCAACAGAATATGAAACTATCGCAATTCAAATTTAAATTGCCAGAGGAACAGATTGCTCTGGAACCTTCATATCATCGTGATGAATGTAAGCTGATGGTGTTGCATCGCAAGTCAGGCACCATCGATATGTTTAAGAAAGATGCTGATGGAAAAGAGATGAAAGATGAGAACGGTAATCCGATATATCTGGATTTCCGCAATGTTCTTGACTATTTCGATGAGCACGATACATTCATATTCAATGACACAAAGGTGTTTCCTGCCAGACTTTATGGTACGAAGGAAAAAACCGAGGCAAAGATAGAAGTGTTCCTGTTGAGAGAGCTTAACGAGGAAATGCGTCTTTGGGATGTACTCGTAGAACCGGCAAGGAAGATAAGAATAGGAAACAAACTGTTCTTCGACGAGAGCAGCTCAATGGTGGCTGAAGTTATCGATAACACCACAAGCCGAGGCAGAACGCTCCGCTTCCTGTATGACGCTCCACACGATGAGTTCAAGAAAGATCTCTTCGCTCTTGGCGAAGCGCCGCTGCCACGCTATATCGTAGACAAGCGCGCTGCGACGGAAGAGGATATGGAACGCTTCCAGTGTATATTCGCAAAGAACGAAGGAGCAGTGACCGCTCCTGCATCAGGTTTGCATTTCAGTCGTGAGCTGATGAAGAGGATGGAGATAAAGGGAATAAACTTTGCTTTCATCACCTTGCACTGTGCACTCGGAAATTTCCACAGCATAGAGGTGGAAGACCTTACGAAGCACAAGATGGATTCGGAGCAGATGGTCATCAACAAGGAAGCTTGCGAAATTGTAAACAAGACAAAGCTTGAGGGCAGACATGTATGTGCTGTGGGAACCAGCGTACTGAAAGCTACAGAGACCGCTATCGGTACCGACAAGATGCTGAAGGAATATGAGGGATGGACAAACAAGTTCATCTTCCCGCCATACGAATGTGGACTGGCAGACACTATGATTGCCAATTTCTATCAGTCAATGTCGCCGCTGCTTATGGCAACAGCAGCCTTCGGAGGCTACGACCTCGTGATGGAGGCTTACCAGAAAGCTGTAGACAATGGCTATATGTTCGGTTGCTATGGCGATGCAATGCTGATACTTAACGACTAATGTCTACACCAACCCTCATAAGGGCAAGAATAGAAAAGCATGTCGGAAGTATATTTGGGATTAGGAACAAACCTCGGCAATAAGGCAGACAATATCGCCGGGGCTATAAGGAATATAGAGGAGCTGATTGGTGATGTCGTTCGCCAGTCGGCTCTTTACGGCACCAAGCCCTGGGGCTTTGAGTCGGACAATGATTTCGTAAATGCCGTGGTGTGTGTGGAGACAAGGCTCTCTCCACATGAAGTGCTTGCCATGACGCAGCAGATAGAGCGCAGCATGGGAAGGACAGAAAAGTCGGAAAACGGAATATACCACGACCGTATAATAGACATAGATATTCTGCTTTATGATGAGCAGCATATCAACGAGCCTACACTCATGGTGCCGCATCCGCTTATGATGGAGCGTGACTTCGTGGTAGAGCCGTTGTCGGAAATAGCAGACATGGAGAAAGTAAGAAAGATTATAGGATAAAACATATACAATGGGTATAGAGAAAGGAATATTCAAGAGAATGGAGCTGCTCGTAGGAGAGCAAGTGATGCAGCGGACAGCCGATGCAAGAGTGATAATCTTTGGTGTAGGCGGTGTCGGAAGCTGGTGCGCTGAGAGCCTCGTCCGCTCAGGAATACGTCATCTCACCATCGTTGATTCCGACCGTGTTTGTATAACGAACATAAACCGTCAGCTGATGGCCACGACAAAGACCGTGGGCAAGGTGAAGGTGGAAGTGCTGAAAGAACGTCTGCTTGAGATAAATCCTACGGCGGAGATTGATGCGCAGCAGAAGATTTATGACGAGAATACAGCGGCAGATTTCCATATCGAGGACTATGACTATATCATAGATGCTATAGACAGCTTGAAGGACAAGGCGCATCTTGTTCTTGAAGCATGCAAGACAAAGGCTGTCTTCATCTCTTCGATGGGTGCAGCCTTGAAGATGGATGTGTCAAAGATCCATGTCGCAGAGTTCTGGAAAGTGAAAGGCTGTCCGTTGGCAAGGGCGCTGAGAGGTAAGTTCAGAAAGATGAAGGTGCGCCCGGCACGTAAGTTCAAATGTGTGTACAGCGAGGAGCTGCTTTCAAATATGGGACATAACTCAACATGTGGAACGGAACATTGTATGTGTCCAAAGGCACAGGCAGAACCTGGTGATCCGGCTCTTGTTAACCATGAATGGTGCAGTTCCAAAGCCCAGATAAACGGTACTGTCGCCCATATAACGGCAATCTTTGGCTTTACCATTGCCGGAATGGTGATGCAGGACTTATATTCAAAGGCTCAGGAAGAGGTGAATGGCAAATAAGGCGCGGCAGCTTTTCTTTTTCTATATAAGTCTGCCGTTTGGCTTTATAAGGTGACTTTTTCGTTGGGCTAAATTTGTTCCATTCGAAAAAAAAACGTACTTTTGAAGAAATTTTCCATTTTAATTAAGGTAAGGGAAGAATACTTTTTATGAGCGACGATATCAAAGACAACGAGATTAAAGGCGAAAACGAATTGAACGAACAGCAGGAGGACATGGAGCAGACGGACTCTTCTGAAACGAAAGAACACTCTGACTATACTCCAACCAACAGGTTCGATGCTTCGGCTGTACATCATCTTAGCGGAATGTACAAAAACTGGTTCCTGGATTATGCATCTTACGTAATTCTTGAACGAGCTGTGCCCCATATCGAAGATGGTCTAAAACCGGTGCAGAGGCGTATTCTCCATTCTATGAAGAGGATGGATGACGGCCGATACAACAAGGTAGCAAACATTGTAGGACACACCATGCAGTTTCATCCTCATGGTGATGCCTCCATCGGTGATGCTCTTGTTCAGCTCGGACAGAAGGATTTGCTTGTGGACTGTCAGGGAAACTGGGGAAACATCCTTACCGGCGACCGTGCTGCTGCTCCACGATATATTGAAGCGAGACTGTCGAAGTTTGCCATTGATGTAGTGTTTAATCCGAAGACTACTGACTGGCAGCTCAGTTATGACGGCAGAAACAAGGAGCCTATCACTCTGCCTGCCAAGTTCCCTTTGCTGCTGGCACAGGGAGCGGAAGGTATTGCTGTCGGACTGTCGTCAAAGATTCTTCCGCATAATTTTAATGACATCTGTGACTCTGCTGTGAAATATCTGCATGGGGAGGAGTTTCATCTCTATCCGGATTTCCCTACGGGAGGAAGCATAGATGTAAGTAAATACAACGACGGACAGCGTGGGGGCGTGCTCAAGGTGAGGGCAAAGATAGAAAAGCTCGACAACAAAACACTCGTAATCAGGGAAATACCGTTTGGCAAGACTACTACGACGCTCATCGACTCTATATTGAAGGCAATAGAAAAGGGAAAGATAAAGGCACGTAAGGTGGACGACAATACGGCAGCTGAGGTAGAAATACAGGTGCATCTGGCTCCTGGAATATCCTCCGACAAGACCCTTGATGCGCTTTATGCCTTCTCAGACTGCGAGATGAACATCTCGCCGAATTGTTGCGTTATAGAAGATGACAAACCGCAGTTCCTTACGGTGAGCGATGTGTTGCGCCATTCCGTTGACCGCACGAAAGCTCTTATACAGAAGGAACTTGAGATACGCAAAGGGGAACTTTTGGAACAGTTGCACTTTGCATCGCTCGAAAAGATATTTATCGAAGAGAGAATATACAAAGACAAAGGCTTTGAGAACGCTCCGAATATGGATGCTGCATGTGAGCATATAGACAAGAGACTCACACCATTCTATCCGCAGATGATCAGAGAGGTGACGAAAGATGATATTCTCAGACTCATGGAGATAAAGATGCAGCGTATTCTTAAATTCAATAAGGATAAGGCTGATGAGCTGATGGCTAAGATAAAGGCCGAGATAGAAAATATAGACCGTGACCTGAACAATATGGTGGAGGTTACGGCAAACTGGTTCATCTATCTGAAAGAGAAATACGGAGCCATGCATCCGAGACTGACGGAAATTAAGAACTTTGACACCATTGAGGCGACAAAGGTTGTCGAGGCTAACGAGAAACTCTATATCAACCGTCAGGAAGGTTTCGTGGGAACCGGTCTGAAGAAAGATGAATTTGTATGCAACTGCTCTGATATTGATGATATAATAATCTTCTATAGAGACGGAAAATACAAGGTCATAAAGGTGGCAGACAAAGTGTTTGTCGGAAAGAACATCATCCATGTGGCGGTGTTCAAGAAGAACGACAAACGGACAATATACAATGTGGTGTATCGTGACGGAAAGCAGGGCTTCTATTATATCAAGAGGTTCAACGTGACGAGCATGACCAGAGACAGGGAATATGATCTGACACAGGGCAAGCCTGGTTCAAGGGTTAATTACTTCACGGCTAACCCTAACGGAGAGGCTGAGGTGATAAAGGTGACACTTGACCCTACACCGAAGCTGAAGAACATCTTCATAGAAAAGGACTTCTCGACGATACTTGTAAAGGGCAGGGCTGCAATGGGTAATATCCTGACCAAGAATTCGATACACCGTATCTCTCTGAAGAGTCATGGACACAGTACCTTGGGCGGCAGGAAGGTATGGTTCGATCCGGATGTAAACCGTCTGAACTATGATGACCATGGCAGATTGCTCGGAGAGTTCAATGAGGGTGACTTTATCCTTGTTGTCTTGAAGAGCGGAGAGTATTATATGACAAACTTCGATGCCAACAACCATTACGAGGATAATATCCTGAGGATAGAGAAGTTTGAACCACACAAGATATGGTGTGCGATAGTGAAGGATGCCGATCAGAACGGACTGCCGTATATAAAGCGTTTCCTCTTTGAGATGACAAAGAAGAAGCAGAGCTTTATAGGTGAGAATCCTAAGAGTGAACTGATGCTGCTTACTGATGCAAAAGCACCGCGACTGTTGCTTACATTTGGAGGCAATGATGAGTTCAGAGGTACTCTTGAAGTGGATGTAAACGAGTTCGCCCTCGTGAAAGGCTATAAGGCGAAGGGAAAACGTCTTACTACGTTTGAACTTGCCAAGCTTGATGAAATCGAGACTGACGAGCCTGTGGAAGAGGAAAAGAGCCAGGACAGCATGACGGAAGCTGATGGCGAATCCGATAATACTACTGTAGCTGACGCACAGGAGGAGAATCTTGACCCTGATGCAGGGAAAAGCAAACAGCAGGTTATTGATGAGATAACCGGGCAGCTCAATCTCTTTGATGACGACAATGGGTAAAACAAATAGAACGCTGCGTATGGAATATTTGTATTGTAGACGTTTTTTTAAGTGCTTCATATTGGCATGTGTCTTGCTTCTTCCGTTAGGAGGAACAAAACATGGCTTCCTCTTTGCCCAAGACAAGGTTATTACTAACACAAGAATGATTGGCATCGGTGGGGTTAATATCCTTGACACATATCTCTCGCAAGAGAAATACCGTGGTACGGAGGTACGCTATGTTTCACAGACAATAAGAGAAAGGGAAGGGAAACGCTGGGCAAGGCTCATTGAACACCAAGGCTATATCTCGTTTTCTAATAATCGTGCCGATAATGGAAATGAGATGGCTGGCACATATGACTTCAGTTATGGTCTGTTGAGAGACTGGACTTTCTTCGACGGTAAACTGGATGTCAAGGCAGGTGGAAAGATTGATGCCGCAATAGGTTTCCTGTATAATACAAGGAATGGCAATAATCCGGCACAGGCACGGCTGAATGTTGATATTGCACCTATGGCTATTGCTACATATCGTTTCAATGCCGGCAGACTGCCTATGGCATTGAGGTATGAGGTGAGTTCTCCTTTGTGTGGACTGATGTTCAGTCCTAATTACGGACAGTCGTACTATGAGATATTCTCGAAAGGAGACTATGACCATAATATTGTTCCTACAACTTTTGTTGTTACCCCTTCGCTCCACCAGATGCTGTCGGTGGATTTTACAATTAAAAAGACAACATTGAGAGTCGGCTATCTTGGAGACTGGAGACAGTCGAAGGTTAACGGTCTGAAATACCACTCCTATTCCAATATGTTTATGATTGGTCTGACGCGCAGGTTTAAAATGATAAAGATGAATCCATGAGAAAGACGGAGAAAATAAACTCTTATACCTTATTATATAATATGAGGTGTAGATTCGGAAAGCTATGCTCTGCAGTATGTCTGTTGTCGACAGTTCTTTTTACGGCTTTGTCGTTTGCTTCGTGCATTGACGAAGAAGAGTACGACGATACTCCGAAGGGAAATTTTGAAGCCCTTTGGAAAATTATAGACCAGCGCTATTGCTTTTTCGATTATAAAAAGCAAGAGTATGGCTTGGACTGGAATGCCGTATATGCAAAATACTCAGCACAGGTAGACAATACGATGACTGAGCAACAGCTGTTTGAAGTACTTGGAAACATGCTTGGAGAGCTGCGCGACGGACATGTTAACATGTATTCTTCTTTTAACTCTGCACGCTATTGGAGCTGGCATGAGAATTACCCGAAGAACTTCAGTGATACTCTCGAACGTAAATATCTGGGGACTGACTATAACTTCGTCAGTGGGCTGAAATACAAGAAGCTGGACGATAATGTTGGTTATGTAAGATGTGAGAGTTTCCAAAGTGCTATCGGAAATGGCAATCTGGATGATATGCTTCTCTTTCTTGCTCCATGCAACGCTCTTATAATAGATGTGCGTAACAATGGCGGCGGACAGCTTACTATGGCGGAAAGGTTTGCTGCACGGTTTACTAACAGAGAGCTTCTCGTAGGCTATATGCAGCATAAGACGGGTACAGGCCATTCTGATTTCTCTAAGTTGAAAGAGCAGAAGCTGAAGCCTTCGAGTGGTATCAGATGGCAGAAGCGTGTTTATGTGTTGACAAACCGTTCTGTGTATAGTGCTGCAAATGAGTTTGTGAAATACATGAAATGTTGCCCTCAGGTAATAGTGATTGGTGACAAGACTGGTGGTGGAGCAGGCATGCCGTTTAGTAGTGAATTGCCGAACGGTTGGAGTGTTAGGTTCAGTGCCTGCCCTATGTATGACAAGAACAAGCAAAGCACGGAATTCGGAATAGAGCCGGATTGTAATGTTGGGCTCGGTGATGCTGATGTCGCCCGTGGCGTTGATTCTATAATAGAATTCGCCCGCAGCATGGCAAAGCAGTAGAGTATGTTAATCAGATTTGTTTCAAAGTTACAAACTTTTAACGGGATAATAAGGCTAAAATGTTGGAAAAAGTGTAACTTTGCAAAATATTTTAGTAGTAAGATATCAATTAGAGATAAAGAAAAGAATAAAACAATATAAGAACATGGCACAAGAAGACGTTTTCAAGAAAATCGTTTCACACTGTAAAGAGTATGGTTTCGTATTCCCAAGTAGTGATATCTATGATGGACTGGCTGCCGTTTATGACTACGGACAGAATGGTGTGGAACTGAAAAACAACATTAAAGAATATTGGTGGAAGAGCATGGTGTTGCTGCACGATAATATCGTGGGTATCGACTCTGCTATCTTCATGCACCCGACTATATGGAAAGCCAGCGGACATGTTGATGCTTTCAATGATCCGCTTATTGACAACCGCGACTCAAAGAAGCGCTATCGTGCCGACGTGCTCATCGAAGACCAGATCGGCAAGTATGAGGAGAAGATAGCAAAGGAAATAGCAAAGGCAAAGAAACGTTTCGGAGAAAGCTTCGATGAAGAGAAATTCCGTGAGACTAATCCACGCGTACTGGAGAACCAGCAGAAGCGTGATGCTTTGCACGAGCGTTATACTGAGGCAATGCAGGGTCCTGACCTTGAGGAGCTGAAGCAGATAATCATTGACGAGGAAATCGTTGATCCTATCAGCGGAACAAAGAACTGGACAGACGTACGTCAGTTCAACCTTATGTTCTCTACAGAGATGGGTTCCACATCAGATGCCGCAAGCAAGATTTATCTCCGTCCGGAGACTGCACAGGGTATCTTCGTGAACTATCTGAATGTACAGAAGACTGGTCGTATGAAGATTCCTTTCGGTATTGCACAGATAGGTAAGGCTTTCCGTAATGAAATTGTGGCCCGTCAGTTCATCTTCCGTATGAGAGAGTTCGAGCAGATGGAGATGCAGTTCTTTGTAAAGCCCGGGACAGAGAAGGAATGGTTCCAGAAGTGGAAAGAGTTCCGTATGAAGTGGCATCAGGCATTGGGCTTCGGTGCTGACAACTATCGTTTCCATGACCACGAGAAACTTGCTTTCTATGCTAATGCCGCTACCGATATTGAATTCAAGATGCCATTCGGATTCAAGGAGGTTGAGGGAATCCATAGCCGTACAGACTATGACCTCAAGCAGCATGAGAAGTTCTCTGGTCGTTCAATCAAGTACTTTGATCCCCAGACAAACGAGAGCTATACTCCGTATGACATAGAGACGAGTATCGGCGTAGACCGTATGTTCCTTTCTATCATGTGTCATTCCTTTGAAGAGGAGAAACTGGAGAACGGCGAGACACGTACAGTATTGAAACTGCCTGCAGCGCTGGCTCCTGTTAAGCTTGCGGTATTGCCGTTGGTTAAGAAAGATGGCCTGCCAGAGAAAGCTCGTGAGATTATCAACAACCTGAAGTTCCACTTCAACTGTCAGTATGATGAGAAGGATACAATCGGAAAGCGTTACCGCCGTCAGGATGCTATCGGTACTCCATACTGTGTGACAGTAGACTATGATACGTTGAAGGACAACTGCGTGACACTTCGCTTCCGCGACACGATGGAGCAGGAGAGAGTGAACATCGACCAGCTGAACGGTATCATTGAAGACAAGGTGAGCATCGCAAGCTTGTTGAAGAAATTGCAGTAATTATTAATTATATTATTCTTGATGAATAGAAAAGTCTTTTTAGCATTTATCATGTTTTGTGGCGTGATGGCAGGAATGATGACCGCATGCAGCGAAACGGATGATGAAGAGGTGGAATATCCAAACTGGCAGAAGCGTAATGTGGCGTATTTTGACAGTATCTATAATGAAGCCATTCAGAACAAGGATGGCAAGTGGGATACTATCAGAGCATGGTCGCTTAGCGATACTGAGGCTCGTCTTCAGCCTTATGACTATATTGTGGTTCATAAGGAAGAGGTCGGCACAGGTAGTGGTTGCCCTTTGTATACGGATTCTGTTATGGTTCATAATCTTGGAAAGTTGCTGCCGTCTACAAGCTATCCCGACGGATATGTGATAGAAAAGAGCTGGACTGGCGACTTCGAAGACTATAATCCCCAGACTGCGCGTGCAAAGAAATGGTATGTCGGCGGATTGATAGACGGATACACTACAGCGTTGCAGCGTATGCATATTGGTGACCGTTGGCGCGTCTATGTTCCTTATAAGTTGGCTTACGGCACGACAGACTACAACGGTATTCCAGCATACAGTAATATTATTTGGGATATAAAGCTTCTTGGGTATTATCATCCGGGAGGAGAACAGCCCTATCTGGATGCTAAAAAGGCCAATACCAACCTTTGGGTGATGGAATAAAGAAAGATTTTGTCATATCATAAAACAATAAAGATGCAGCTTCTCGTATGGGAAAAAGCTGCATCTTTTTGTTTGTGGCTTATCGTAATGTTGTGTGCTGCGTAGTTGGAATAATAGGTGAAGAAATACTGATATAAGGCTGTTTTGTGTGTAAAATGCACTTTTTTATAAAAAAGTTGCAAGAAAATTTGGTAGATAACAAAAAAGTCTATACCTTTGCACTCGCTAAATAAGAGCAAGGGCGTTTAGCTCAGCTGGTTTAGAGCATCTGCCTTACAAGCAGAGGGTCGGCGGTTCGAATCCGTCA
>URLQ01000031.1 GCA_900548745.1 uncultured Prevotella sp. | reverse complement strand
CTCGAACCCGTGACCTCCTGCGTGACAGGCAGGCATTCTAACCAGCTGAACTAACACACCATAAAAGCGTTTCACTTGTTAGCCAAAACCCTTGTTGTTTCGTTTGCGGTTGCAAAGGTACGAATTATTTTCTAACCACGAAATTTTTTACCGCCTTTTTTATAAAAAATATTGCATTAATACTGCATTTTTGTAATTTTCACCTTTTAAAAGCCAGTCTTTGAGTTCCGCAGAGCATGTAAAACCGCTTTTTTTGAATATCTCCAAGGATATGGCATTTTGGGTATCAACATATAAATACAGCTGATGAAGATGCAGAATTTCCCGTGCATACGCTATGACTTCAAGAATTGCAGCCTTGGCATACCCCTTTCCACGATGCTGACACTGGATTACAACGCCGAGTTCTGCACGACGGTGGCGAGGGTCAAAATCCGTGATATCGATGATCCCCACAGTCTGTCCCTGTTCGTTGTCTATCATCAGCCTGACCTGCTTGTCGGTATAGATATCGCCCACGGAATTTGCAATATAATCATGCAGGGTATATCTCGAATAAGGCACATTAGTAACCCCCACTCCCCACAACGACGTATCGTTCTCTATTTTATACAGCACGTCGAGGTCTTCCGGCTCCATGGCACGCAATATTATCTTGGGCAAAGTCTGGTGGTTGCTCATCTTATCACCTCCACATCAGTTATTATTGTACGGTTTTTCGGATTGAAAGTTCCTATACGCACATTATCAATAGGATTATCAGCAAACATAGCAAGAATCTCCTCATATCTAAAGATGCTGATATCATATACCACATACACGACAGCTGAACTGTTTGCAAGGTTTGCTCTTTCCACATGTGTCAGACTCTTATGCTCACCGTCCGCAACAATGAAATGCGACGACAGTCTCTTGTCATCGGCAAGTCTGCGACACGACCTGACATTCCTTTCCGAGCACACAAAGACGTATTCCACCTCTCTCTCTCGCTGTGGCGAAATAAAACCAACCATCCTCTCTGACCTCTTGACGAGCATCTTTGACAAAGCGAAGAATGCCTTCACGTATATTGCGGTCTTGATAGGCAGAGTTATCCAGAAGTTCAGATGACGATAGTGCTTACGGAAAAATATCAGCATTGCTTCATAAAAGACATGTACATAGCGGAATGATGACTTCTGAGTGCTCTCTCCCTTATAATGCAGTATCGTCGACGGAAGATACCAGTTCTCGTATCCACCTTTCAACAAGCGGTACGACAGGTCGATATCCTCGCCATACATAAAGAAATCCTCGTCAAGCATTCCTATTTTGTCTATTGCCGTATGTCTCAACAAGCAATATGCTCCACTTATAACCTCTATCTTCTCCGGTTTGTCCCATGAAAGATAGCTCATATAATATTTGCCGAAGCGCCGGCTATTGGGATATTTGGAACACAGTCCGCACATTTTGTAAAATGCCGTAAGCGGAGATGGCAGTCCACGTCTGCTCTCCATAGCCTTTTCGCCATCGCATTTAAGCATCTTGACGCCAAGTCCGCCTGCCAGAGGATGACTGTCCATAAAAGACAAGCACTCACGGATTGTATTCTCCCCGACTATCGTGTCCGGATTGAGAAGCAAGATATACTCACCCTTGGAACGTTTGATGGCCAGGTTATTGGCCCTTGCAAAACCAAGGTTATGGTTGCTCACAACAAAATTATAGCTGTTAAAGCGCTTGCGAAGATATGCCATCGACCCATCCCGCGAATGGTTGTCCACGACAAACACTTCTGAGTCTATACCATGAAGAGCCTTCTTCAGACTTATCAGACACTGCTCAAGATAATACTTTACGTTATAGCTTACTATTATTACAGTTATTTTCATTTGTCGCTCTGTTTGGTTTCATCCATGCATCTGTCCTTGCTGGGATATATAAAACTAAAACACAATAGTCCTATCACCGCCATATAGGCAAATGCTACGGACATAAACAGATAATAAGATATTGTATTGACAAGCATCGGAAGCCCTATCAAGAGTATCCTCAACATACCCCATTTCAACAGGGCTGTGCTTCCTTCTGCCGACAGTCTACGTCTGATGAACTTAATGCTGAACATCTTCAACGCCACAGGTATTGCACATATCGTCACCAGCTCCATGAACATCATAACATTATACATCACTTCTGCATTTACCGTCAACATGCCTGGAACAAGCAAATTCGACTCAAACACTATAGCCACAAGCACCGACAACAGGATGAATGCCAATGCCTCTGCCATAAGCACCTTATGAGTCCGTTTTATACCATTATATCTTTCTTCCATTTTACAATAACTTATATTCATCATTAAAAGCAACAGAACGACATGCACTATGAATTAAACGGTGTTCTGTTCACGATAGAGCGACCGAGCGTAACCTCATCGGTATACTCAAGCTCATTTCCAACAGATATTCCCCTTGCTATAACACTTATTTTACGGGAATAAGGTGCCAGACGACGAGAGATATAGAAGTTGGTGGTATCTCCTTCCATCGTGGAACTGAGAGCGAGTATTATTTCTTCTATCTCCTCATGCTCCCCCACCCTCTTGGCAAGGGAATCTATCTCAATATCATTCGGCCCGATACCATCCATCGGGGAAATCACTCCGCCAAGAACATGATACAGTCCGTTGTACTGCTGAGTGTTCTCTATTGCCATGACATCCTGGATATTCTCAACAACACAAACCGTTGTTTTGTCACGCCTCGGATTGGAACATATCGGACAAATATCCGTATCACTGATATTATAACACACCTTACAGTGCTTTACATTATGACGGAGATTCGACAACGCCGCAGTAAAAGAATCCACTGCCGAAGGCTCCTGCCTCAGCAAATGCAAAACAAGCCGAAGAGCCGTCTTGCGACCTACTCCCGGCAGCTTTGAAAACTCAGATACTGCTTTTTCAAGCAATTGCGATGGATATTGCTGGCTTATCATAATATGACAATAATTCTTTTATCTTCCTTTTTCACTTTTTCTTTCCACTACTCTTCTATGCTTATCTCCAACTAAAGTTTTTTACGTCTCAGCCATCGTCCTGTATATAACAGGTATACAAACAAAGAGAGAGACAGCACAGCCAGGGCTACAACATTCTCCACGACACATCCGTCAACGCTTTTGAGCAAGACCAATGCCGCCCCGACAGAGAAACCCGATTCAAATGAAAGGAAATATGTACTTTGCGCCGTACCACGCTGACAATGGTCAGCTGCATCAGTAAACCACACATGGAAAAACGCTGTCACCATAGCTATACCGACACCGAGAAACACCATCCCCACATCTGCCAACCAACTGCATAACATTGGAAAAGCAAAACATACGCCTGACGCAACAAGCAAGATATAACCCATATATATATACATGCGCTTTATCTTGTTTATACCCGTCAGTACCAGAAATGCTATTGCCAAGAAGAAGCCGACGGCAAGACATCCGTAAAAGACCATCTCGTGATGCGCCATCACCATCATACCCGTATATACAGACACAAGGAACAGCGGAAACACAAGAGGCATCCCCATCAACATGAAAAAGCGGTCTGTACTGAACATACACAACGTTTCTTCAGGAGCACGGAACGGGAAAGACACGCTTGACAATATTCCTACAGAAACGACACACAGCAAAGCCGAAACATACATGGCATAAGAAATGCCAGCCTCATCAAGCAGGAAGATGCCGAACAGTGGTCCTACGGCAACTGCCAAACGATGAGACCATGCAGATACGACATTTGCCACTGTACGCCGCGACGATTCGCAACTATCCACAATAAGCGTACTGTTCAATATCATGTATGCCAAGCCGAAGAATGCCCCCATCAGGAATCTCAACAAACACGAGGCAATGAAAACCCAGCGAGCGAAAGAAGTCTCACCCGCCAGGTTATCCTTGAAGTATGCAACACAGAACAGCAATACCGCAACAAGCAGCATTGCCAGTATACATACCTTGTTTCTACGATATCGCTGAATCAAATATGAACAGACCGAACCCAACAAGAACAATCCAAGTCCGTAGATTCCGACAACTACAGAAACCTGTGCGTCAGACAACGCGTCGCTCTCTGCCATCCATTTGACGAAGACCGGCAACTGCATGTATACCGACACTGCAAGAAAGAAACTTACTACATTAAGTTTCCAGAAATCCCTATGCCAGATTCTGACATGATGTTTTGTATCGTCAATACTGTCCATACAACATACTAATATGATTCATTCTCATTCGGGAAATCGGAATTCTTCACATCCGTGATATAATTTCCGATAGCATCAGTCATCACTGTATTCAAGTCCGCATATCTGCGGAGGAAGCGTGGACTGAAGCCCTTTGTCATACCCAACATGTCGTCAACAACGAGAATCTGTCCATCTGTACCATTACCAGCGCCAATACCAATAGTAGGCACGCTTATCTCACTGCTGACTCTCGTAGCAAGTGCAGAAGGAACCTTTTCAAGTACTACAGAAAAACATCCTGTCTCTGAAAGGAGCTTGGCGTCGCTGATCAGTTTCTCTGCCTCAGCATCTTCTTTTGCACGTACAGCATAAGTTCCAAATTTATTGATGCTCTGCGGTGTGAGACCCAGATGTCCCATAACAGGAATGCCTGCATCAAGAATACCCTTTATGGTATCTATTATTTCCAGTCCACCCTCAAGCTTCAAAGCGTCGCAACCGCTCTCCTTCATTATCTTGATAGCATTCTTCACACCATCCTTACGGTCTACCTGATAACTACCGAAAGGCATATCACATACGACAAGAGCTCTGTTTACACCTCTTACAACAGATTTTGCATGATAAATCATCTGCTCTATTGTTATAGGAAGCGTTGTGCCGTTACCTGCCATTACGTTAGATGCCGAATCTCCGATAAGGATTCCGTCAATCCCTGCTCCGTCAACGATTCCCGCTGTTGTGTAATCATACGCTGTCAACATTGAGATTTTCTCTCCGCGCTGTTTCATTTCTATAAAACGATGCGTAGTAACCTTGCGATTATCAGATACCAAATAACCTGCCATTTCTTTTATTAATTATTATTTCGTTTGTTATGTTAATATTTCTGCAAAAGTAAGACTTTTTCATGTCTTTATAGAATTAATTCGCACATTTTTTCAAAATTCAAACCTTCATAGTCTGATATTACGTGGTCTGAACACCCTTCTATTGCCAGCGCCTCGTTTGTTGTAGACAGTCCTACAACATACATTTCTGCCGCTCTGCCCGACTTCAAGCCATTAAAGCTATCCTCAAACACCACGCATTCACCTGACTTAAAACCAAACCTTTGGGCTGCTTTCAGATAACAATCAGGTGAAGGCTTGCTCTCCGCAAAATCCTCTGACGTGAGAATTGCATCAAAATAAGATTTGAACTCAGGACATTTTGAATACACATTTTCCATCTTCGCCTTGTTGGAACTTGTAACGACAGCCGTCTTTACGCCATTGGCACGTATATCTATAACGAAAGACTTGAAGTCCTTGACATATTCAAAGTTCATATTCTGCTCAAACTCGTCAAGTTCGGAAGTTATCCGTTTCTGAACGTTTTCGTCTTTAAAATATGCTTCATATATCTGCACAAGGGTCATACCCTTTATCTTTTGTTCCATTCCGGGCTGGTCTGGATAATATTTTCGGAATTGATTTCCCCAAAATACCGTATATTGAGGTTCCGTATCAAATACCACACCATCCAGATCAAACAGTGCAGCACGAAACTTTCCATTGTTCATAATTACTCTTTTTATATGAATACTTTTCGTTCTGTTTTTTTGAATTCGGGTGCAAAATTAGCAAAAAACTATGATTTAATATTAATTGCGATAGTTTATTTTGTAATCATGACGATTTGCAGTAACTTTGCCCATTATATTATATGTAAAAAAGACATCAATGGAAGAATTACTGAAGTATTTCCCTAAAATCACAGACAAGCAGAAAGAACAATTTGCTGCTCTCTATGATTTATACAAAGATTGGAACGAGAAAATCAACGTAATATCAAGAAAGGATATCGACAATCTATATTTGCACCATGTCCTGCATTCTTTGGCAATAGCCAAAGCCGTGACTTTCCGTCCTGGCACAAAAGTTCTTGACTTCGGAACTGGAGGAGGATTCCCTGGAATTCCTCTTGCTATCATGTTCCCGGGAGTGGACTTCAAAATGATTGACGGAACGGGCAAGAAGATAAAGGTAGTAAACGAAATAGCAAATGCGATAAAACTCAACAATGTGGAAGCCGTACATCTGCGCGGTGAAGAAGAGAAAGGGAAATACGACTTTGTCGTAAGCCGTGCCGTTATGCCGCTGCCAGACCTGATGAAGATAATAAAAAAGAATTTCAGTAAGGTTTCAAATAATTCACTCCCCAACGGATTGCTATGTCTGAAAGGTGGCAACGTGGAAGGCGAGATGCATCCTTACAGAAAAATCGCAGAGGCTATAGAGATTACAAACTGGTTCAGCGACGACTGGTTCAAGGATAAGTTTGTCATCTACGTACCTGCCACTTAACAAGTAGATCTTTTCATTTTATACAGAAGAACAAAAAGGCGAACTATAATGTTGAGCATTGAGAAATTTGAATGTAACATGTTTCAGGAAAACTGTTACATCGTTAGCGACGAATCCAAAGAATGTATCATCATAGACTGCGGCGCTTTCTATGAAGAAGAAAGATGTGCCGTGGTCAATTACATAAAAGACAACGGCTTAACCCCTGTACATCTGATAAGTACACATGGACATATTGACCATAATTTCGGCAACAACACCATAGCCGACAACTTCAAACTTATGCCTGAGGTATCATCAAAGGACGAGATTCTAATGAACAATCTCGCAAGTCAGGCAAAGGCATTCATCGGACTCGAATATAATGTACCTATTCCTGCTGTCGGCAAATACTTTGACGAGAACTACATTATAGAATTCGGCAGCCACTCCATGACTGTAATACCTACACCAGGACATACCCCAGGCTCTGTGATGCTATTCTGCAAGGAAGAGAATGTTGTATTCTCTGGAGACACGCTGTTTAAAATGAGCATCGGAAGAACGGATTTCCAACTGGGCAGCTATAAGGACATCATTGAAAGCCTGAAACATATTGTCGGAATCCTGCCTGCTGACACAACGGTTCTCCCAGGACATGGCGACAAGACAACTATCGGATTTGAGGCTACACATAATCATTTTATAAAATAATAAAGGACAATGTCTGAAAAGATAATATTAGGCATTGACCCAGGAACAAATGTCATGGGCTATGGACTGCTGAAGGTTGTCGGCAACAAGGCATCTATGATTGCCATGGGAGTGATAGACATGAGAAAGGAACACGACCCTTACCTAAGATTGGGAAAGATTTTTGAACGCGTTACCGGTATCATAGATGAATTCCTGCCTGACGAAATGGCTATCGAAGCACCGTTCTTCGGAAAGAACGTGCAATCAATGCTGAAACTCGGCCGTGCACAAGGAGTGGCTATTGCCGCAGCAATACACCACGATGTACCCATCCACGAATATGCTCCGCTGAAAATAAAAATGGCAATAACCGGACAGGGACAGGCTTCGAAAGAACAAGTGGCGGCTATGCTTACAAGACTGCTGAACATAAACGATAAAGACAAGGTGCCATTTATGGATGCCACAGATGCTCTTGCCGCTGCATATTGTCATTTCATGCAAGCTGGCAAGCCTGACATCTCTGCAGGCTACCACAATTGGAAAGACTTTATAAACAAAAACAGAAGCAGAATCTCAGCAAGTCAACTGAACGCACTTAAACACAAATAACAAAGAATATGCAAACAATAATAAATATCAGCAACGGAACAACGAGGATGCCGGAATGGAACATGGCTGAACCCGTCAACTTCTCACTTCTTGAAAATGAGCACATTGCCATTGTCGGTAATAATGCTTCCGGGAAGACTATGCTGGTAAATATCATAACCGGAGCACACCCACTAAGGCTGACGCAACCGGAATACGACTTTGCACCTAACACAAGCCAATACGTATCAGACAATATAAGATATATCTCATTCGAGGATGCATACGGAAGCAACGGCGAACACTACTATCTGCAGCAAAGATGGAACATGCACGACATAGACAAAGAGACACCGACTGCAAGAGACATCCTTGACAAAGCTTATGCCCTTATTGGAGAAGATTCCGAAGATCACAAAGTTCTGCAGAAAAGACTATACGATGCTTTCGCCATCACCCCAATGCTCGACAAATATATAATATCACTGTCAAGTGGAGAATTAAGAAAGCTACATCTTGTAAAGAACCTGTTGTCGAAGCCGAGAGTACTCATTCTCGACAATCCCTTCATAGGACTTGATGCCGGCACAAGGGATATGCTAAAAGAGCTCTTGGCAAAACTCTCTGAAGAATTCAGAATACAGATTATACTTGTACTTGCGAAGGTTGACGACATCCCTGACTTCATAACACATATAGTAGAGGTGAAAGACAGGAGAGTTCTAAACAAAATTCCGATAAAAGAATACACGGAACTCACTTCCAGACGCTCCGACAATGACAATATAACAGAGAAGGAAAGAGAAACAATAGAAAAAGAAGTTGCAGCCATTCCATTCTCTCAGATTCAATCTGCAGAGAATTCCAGCAAGGAGGTCATCAAGTTTAATAATGTATCTATACGCTACGGTTCACGTACAATACTACAAAACCTCAACTGGACCGTCAGAAACGGTGAAAGATGGGCACTAAACGGACCCAACGGTGCAGGTAAGTCCACTCTTCTAAGTCTGGTCTGCGCCGACAATCCACAGAGTTATGCCTGCGATATACAACTCTTTGGAAAGAAACGCGGAACGGGCGAAAGTATTTGGGAAATAAAAAAGCGCATAGGCTATGTATCACCCGAAATGCACAGAGCATACAAGCACAACATCCCTGCAATAAGGATTGTGGCAAGCGGCATGAAGGATTCTGTAGGATTATATGCAAAACCGACTGATGAGGAATACAAGAAATGCGAGATATGGCTTAGGATTTTCGGTATAGACAATCTGGCTAACAGAAACTTCTTGTCCCTTTCAAGCGGAGAACAAAGAATTGTATTGCTGGCAAGAGCATTCGTGAAAGACCCACAACTGCTGATTCTTGATGAACCCTTCCACGGACTCGACAACAGAAACCGGAACAAAGTAAGATGCATAATAAACGCTTTTGCCAAAAGAAAAGACAAAGCGATAATAATGGTCAGTCATTACAAGGAAGAATATCCTACATGTATAAACAAAGAAATAGAACTAAAAAGGAACCAATAATTAAAAGAACAATATGAAGAAATTTTTATTAGTCTTATCATTCGCTGCAACTTGCGTGTTAAACACCAATGCACAAGAGGTATACAAGGAGATACTCAACATCTCAGAGAAAACAGCAAACGACAAGACAAAAGACATTGAAACACGAAAGATTGCGACTTTCAAGGTTGATGAACTGAAATACATGGTAATGAAAACTCGCGAACTCATGCCAGATACTACAGTGAACGCCATTGACCGCCAGGCATACGCCATGTACGACTTCATCAATCTTTATATGAAGAAACTTGGCGAAGCAAAGACCAAGAAGAACAAAGATGTTGTCCTTGACATTTTCAAAACAGCATCTGTCCAGAACCCGTGGTTCAACGATATGGACCTGGAACTCGTTGAAAGCTACATAAGAAACGAAGGGTACATAACAAAATTCTCTCTTGACACCAACTGGATAAAAGCTATAGAACAGGCAAGGACAGAACTTCGTAAGAAAGGATTATAAAAACAAATTACACATATTAAAGAAAGGTGACCCTGTTATTCCAAGAGTCACCTTTCTTATTTATATAACGATATGAAAAACTTTTATTCTTTTCCTTCCATCTCTGCTTCATGCTCCTTTATAAGAGTCTGCTGGATATCGTTTGGAACAAGCTCGTAGCTTGCAAACTTCGTTGTGAAAGAAGCACGACCACCAGTAATTGAACTCAGAGAGATGCTGTAGTTCGACAATTCCTTAAGAGGAATCTTTGCCTGCAGTTTCTGGTATCCTGCCTCTGAATCCATACCCATGATAAGAGCACGTCGTCCCTGAAGATCACTCATAACATCACCCATATAGTCAGAAGGCACAAACACCTCAAGGTCATAGATAGGTTCAAGAATCTTCGGACCGGCATTCCTGAATGCCTCAGAGAAGGCAGCACGTGCAGCAAGCATGAACGAAAGCTCATTGCTGTCTACCGGGTGCATCTTACCATCGTATACTATTACGCGAACATCTCTTGCATAGCTACCGGTAAGTGGTCCCTGCTCCATTCTTTCCATTATACCCTTCAATATTGCAGGCATAAAACGCTGGTCGATAGCACCTCCAACAACAGAGTTGATAAACACGAGCTTTCCGCCCCATTCCAGATCAACGACTTCCTTGTTCTTGATGTTCATCTTGAACTCCTGACCATTAATCTTGTAAGATGTAGGATCCGGCATACCCTCAGCATACGGTTCGATAATGAGATGAACCTCACCGAACTGTCCGGCACCGCCAGACTGTTTTTTATGACGATAATCAGCACGTGCAAGCTTAGTGATAGTTTCACGATACGGAATACGTGGTTCAATAAATTCAACCTGAAGCTTCTCGTTGTTTTCAAGTCTCCATTTAAGTGTACGCAGATGGAACTCACCCTGTCCATGGACGATAGTCTGTCTGAGCTCTTTACTCTGCTCAACGACCCATGTAGGATCTTCCTGGCGCATCTTTATCAACGCCGCCATCAGCTTTTCTGTATCAGCCTCATTCTTTGCCTTTATCGCACGAGAATATTTTGAGTTAGGATATTTGATAAAGTCAAACTTGTTTTCTGCACCCTTTCCGTTGAGAGTATTACCAGTCTTGACATCTTTCAACTTAACAGTACAGCCAATATCACCAGCCATAAGTTGTTCAATAGGCTGACGGTTTGCTCCTGCACAGACATAAAGGTTTGCGATGCGTTCCTTTGAGCCGCGGTCAGCATTTGCCAAATCATCACCTGCCTTCACACTTCCGCTCATCACCTTGAAATATGAGACATCACCGATATGAGGTTCAACACCAGTCTTGAAGAAATACAAAGATGTAGGCTTATCTGACTCCGCAGGAATTTCCTCACCTCTTGTATTGTGTACCTTAGGCATTTCATCTACAAAAGGAACAACATTACCCAGAAACTCCATCAAGCGTCTTACTCCCATACTCTTTCCTGCACAAACGCAGAATACAGGGAAGATAGAACGTGTGATAAGTCCCTTACGGATACCTTCGCGCAACTCATCCTCTGTAAGAGCTTCCTCCTCAAAGAATTTCTCCATCAGGGTCTCATCGTTTTCTGCGGCTGCTTCCACAAGAGCCTTATGCAGTTCCAAAGCCTTATCCATCTCTTCTGCCGGTATATCCTCAATAATAGGAGCTCCACCTTCAGGCTTCCATGAATATTTCTTCATCAACAAGACATCAATCAAGGAATGGAATTCCGGTCCTGTCTGCAACGGATACTGTATCTGAACACACTTAGCCCCATATATGTCATCCATAGATGCAATGATGGAATCAAAGTCACATTTTTCACTGTCAAGCTGATTTATCAGGAAGATAACAGGCTTCTTGAGTTTCTCTGTATATCTGAACAGGTTCTGGGTACCTACTTCCGGACCATACTGTCCGTTAATGAGTACCAAAGCCTGGTCTGTAACATTGAGTGCAGTAATAGCTCCGCCCACGAAATCGTCAGATCCCGGGCAATCTATAATATTAAGTTTCTTATTATTCCACTCGACGTTAAAAACAGTTGAGAATACTGAGTAGCCATATTCCTGCTCAACTGGGAAATAGTCACTAACGGTGTTCTTTGCTTCAATCGTACCACGACGCTTGATTACACCACTTTCAAACAACATCGCTTCGGCAAGAGTTGTCTTGCCGGAACCCGCACTGCCAAGCAAGGCAATGTTTTTGATTTCATTAGTCTGGTAAACTCTCATGTTATAATAGATTTAGGTTTATGTCGTTTCGAAGAATTTTATTCTCTTATCCGACTTAGATTATTTTTAACGGCATCTAAGTTATTATTTTTTCTTCATTTCACAAAAAAAACTGACGTTTTTAATTCATTTTTTAAAACATATTAGTACTTTTGCATTAAAATACGACAAAATCATGGCAGGATTATACATTCACATACCTTTCTGCAAAAGCAGATGCATATATTGCGGCTTCTATTCAACAACGGCAACTGAGCTCATCGAAGAATATACAAATGCCATTTGCAAGGAACTTGAATTAAGGAAAGAATACTTACACGAATCTGTTTCCACCATATACTTTGGTGGCGGAACGCCTTCTCTTCTCTCCCTTGACGAAACAGCAAGGATATTAAACGCTATATATATATATAATAAGGTGGAGGATGGATGTGAAATCACTATGGAATGCAATCCGGACGATGTTACACCTGGTTTTGCCAAACGATTGGCAGGACAGAATGTGAACAGGGTAAGCATGGGAGTACAGTCCTTTTCTGACGACATACTTGCATTTGCGAGAAGAAGGCACAAGAGCGAACAGATCAGAAGTGCAATAGAAAATCTAAGAGAAGCCGGCATAAAGAACATCAGCATAGACCTGATGTTTGGTTTTCCAAACGAGACTATATCACAATGGAACAATGACATAGAAAAGGCAATTAAACTAAACGTAGAGCATATCTCAGCCTATAGTCTGATGTATGAAGAAGGAACGGCGCTGTACAAGATGCTCGACAAAGGAACAATAAAAGAGTGTAGCGACGATACATATCTGGAGATGTACAACCTGCTGATAGATAAACTTAACGATGCCGGATATAAGCATTACGAGATAAGCAATTTTGCGAAACCCGGTTTCCGTTCAAGACACAACAGCAGTTATTGGCACAACATCCCCTACCTGGGAGTTGGAGCCGCCGCACATTCTTACAACCAGGAATCAAGACAATGGAACATCAGTAATCTGAAAGAATATATCCGCTCCATAGAACACGGCATTGTACCTTATGAAGATGAGGTCCTTTCAACTGATTCGAAATTTGACGACTATATCATGACAAGTCTCAGAACTTGCGAAGGCATTGACATAAACTATATAAAAGAGAATTTCAGCATTGAGTATTATGAATATCTTCGCAAAGAGTCGGAACCGCATATCAAGAACAAGCTTCTTACGCTTTCCGATGACGGCAGGAGAATCCATCTTACAAGGAAAGGCCTGTTCTTAAGCGATGGTATAATGTCGGATCTTATGCACGTATAAAGCTTAAAAAGCCGGATGGCAAATCCCCATCCGGCTCTCTATCTATTTCCAAATTGTCTTTTATTTAGATACCTTGTTGTCAACAGGAAAGACGACAACAGGCTTGAATGTCTTTGCTTCCTCGAAATCCATCAGAGCATAAGCGATGATTATCACAGTATCACCAACAAGACATTTGCGGGCAGCCGCACCATTCAGACAGATACATCCGCTACCGCGCTCACCTTTGATAATATAAGTTTCAAAACGTTCACCATTGTTATTGTCTACGATCTGAACCTTTTCTCCAGCTATAAGATTTGCCGCATCCATCAAATCTTCATCAATGGTTATGCTACCCATATAGTTAAGATTTGCTTCTGTCACCTTTACGCAATGTAGCTTACTCTTCAATACCTCAATCAACATTTTCCTATTCTTCTTTTTATGAATTATATTTGATATGATCTATCAGTCTGATTGGTTTCTTTCCACAGTATACTGTGATGCAACCTACAATATTCTTTGAATCTTCCCAGTTTTCAACATCCAGCAAAGTGTCTCCGTCAACGATGGAGAAATACTCCACTTCAAGTCCGTCAACGGCATTTATCTGCTCTACCACCCAATCATGGGTTTCCTTCAGAGAATGAGAATGCGCATATTCTTGGCTTTCCTTCAGATATTTGTAGATTGTCGGTGCGATAGCCCTTTCGTCTGCTGCAAGCAGAGTGTTACGCGAAGACTTCGCCAACCCGTCAGCCTCTCTGACAATAGGACACTCTACTATCTGCACCTTTATACCAAGATATCTTACCAGTGCCTTTATCACAGCTATCTGCTGCCAATCCTTTTCTCCGAAATAAGCCTTGTCCGGGCGAACGATATAGAACAAGCGGCTAACTACCTGACACACGCCGTTGAAATGACCTGGTCTGTGGGCACCTTCCATAACTGTTGTCACTGGCGGAAATTCAAAATGTCTGTTGTCCGGTGTCGGATACATCTCTTCTACCGAAGGAGCCAACACATAATCCGCACCAACACTCTCAAGCAATTTGCAGTCAGCTTCAAGCGTACGTGGATATGTATTCAAATCTGTCTTATCATTAAACTGTGTGGGATTGACAAAAACAGATACCACTGTTACATCATTTTCTTTTACACTGCGAGACACCAATGAGGCATGTCCCTCATGAAGAGCTCCCATTGTGGGAACGAGACCTACCGTTTTGTTATCCTTGCGAACAGCAAAAAGTTCATTCTGGAGATCTGCTATCTTATGAAATACTTTCATTATATTTTGATTAAAACAATTCTTAAGTATAGAAATTCTTATCCCCCGACATAAACAGCCGAAGAACCATTCTCTCGAAAAATCGGTGCAAAATAACAACATTTTTCTTAAACAAGAAAGGATATGTATAAAAAAATGCCAATAAACATGGTGTTTTGAGCGATTTTACAAGAACAAGGCGGTTTAGTAAGTTTTTTTTCGTACCTTTGCAAAGAATAAAGTGAAACACGATGAAGGCAAAAAAAATTCTATTTATTAATCAAGAAATAATGCCCTATGTTGCTGAAAGTGAATTGTCGCGCATAGGACGTAAGTTACCCCAATCCATTATTGACAAAGGTTACGAAATCCGCACCTTTATGCCAAAGTGGGGAAACATCAACGAAAGAAGAGGACAGTTGCATGAAGTGATACGTCTTTCAAGGATGATGATAATCTTTGACGAGACCGACCATCCTCTGATTATCAAGGTTGCCTCTATCCCTGCAACAAGAATACAAGTATATTTCATTGATAACGACGACTATTTCACCAAGCGCCTGATGGCTAACGATGAAAACGGAGAGGAATATGAAGACAATGGAGAGAGAGCCATTTTCTTTGCAAGAGGTGTGCTTGAGACCATAAAGAAACTTCATTGGACTCCGGACATCATACATTGCCAAGGATGGATGGGCACTATTATACCTTATTACGTCAAGACGGCATACAAGGACGAGCCTTCTTTCGCCAATGCCAAAATCGTGACATCTTTGTTCGGCAACGGACTGAAGAAGGACATTGAACCGTCCTTCCGCCAGTGTCTCGAATTCAAGGATGCCCACAGCGATGTATTGGATAATTACAACGAGAAGTTCGATTTCACCGAATTCCAGAAGTTTGCCATTGATTTCTCCGATGGTGTCGTTGAAGCAGGTCCGGGTGTTAATCCGGAACTTGTAAAGTACGCTCAGGAGAAAGGCATGCCTTTCTTGTCGCAAGCAGAAGAGGCAGAGATTAATGCAGATGCTTACGACAAGTTATACGATGAAGTTTTCGGAGATAACGAATAAACGAATCCTACTTTAAGAGAGAGACAGATAAAATAATAATATCATACACGACAAGACCACTTCCAGACATGACAACATTTCAGGAAGCGGTCTTTTTAAAGTATTAAGCAAATCTCATGAAATTAAAAAAGGTTATTTTCAGCCTTGCCGTTTTAGCAGCAGGCATCTGTTCATGTGACGACAACACTGACACTTTGGGCGGCTCTATCATTGAAAACCTCGACAATATCAATGTTACATCCGCCACATTCCCAATCGCTTCAAAATCAGTAGCATCAGGTCCTGTATATTCAAGAAGTACTACAGGCTACCTCGGCAAGATCAAAGATCCTGAGACCGGTGCATATATAAAAGGTAACTTCCTCACACAGTTCTATACTCTGGAAGGAACACAGCTGCCTGAAGAAAGCAGCATACAGAGCAAGCTGAACGACGGGAGCCTCATTGCCGACTCATGCGTCATATATCTCTATTACGACAATTATTTCGGTGATTCCCTTTCAACAATGAAACTGAAAGCACTGGAACTGGCAAAGCCGATGGAAGAAGGAAAGAAATATTATTCTGACTTCAACCCCGACACAGAAGGTTATCTCAGGAAAGGAACCGGAAGCGTCAGCGTAAACAAGACATATTCGCTATATGACCTTGCTGCCGACACTATGCCGAAGAAGATAAAGGTAAAACTTCCTAACTCCAAGCTTGATGCAGACGGCAACATCCTGAAATACGCATATACCGACAAAGACAACAAGAACTATTACAACTACGGAACATACATAATGCAGAAGTATTATGAAAATCCGAAGTTGTTCAAGAACTCATACACTTTCATACATAAAGTTTGTCCCGGTTTCTATTTCGAGTCAACCGACGGACTGGGCTCTATGGCGAACATCAACCTGAGCCAGATGCTTATATATTATAGGTATAAGTACGAGAAAGAAAGCAATGGGGTGAAGAAAGATACAACGGTAAACGTAGTAACCACATTTGCCGGAACCGAAGAAGTCATACAGGCTTCAAGCGTTGCTAACGACAATGACAAGATTCAGAATATGGTCAACGACAAATCATGCACATTCATCAAGTCGCCAGCTGGTATATATACTGAATTGACAATTCCTGTTGACGACATACTGAAGGGTCATGAGAACGATACGATAAACTCCGCACGAATTTCGTTGACAAGAATAAACAACAGCGTTAACGAGAAATACAGTTTCAGCAAGCCTACGACACTGATGATGGTGCCGAAAGACAGTCTGAAACAGTTCTTCGAGGACGAGAAACTCATTGACAATAAAGAGACCTACCTCGCAGTATACTCAGAAAGCGACAACAGTTCATACGGCAAAGTGGAAAACGCTTACACTTTCCACAACATAGCCAACCTGATAACATTCATGAACGGCATCAGAGAAAAAGCTGTCGGTGAGGAACCAGCCAAGACAAGCCAGGAATGGAACAACTGGAATGCCAAAAGAGAGGCATGGGAAACCGCACACCCCGACTGGAACAAAGTCCTCATCGTGCCGGTAAGCACCACATACGCCACTGTCGGACAGACTTCACAGCTCGTGAAAGTATCCAACGACATGAGCATCGCTGAAACAAGACTGGTGCGCGGAGAAGAAACAAACAGCAATATCACCATCAGCGTGGTATACAGCAAATTTGAAAAACGATAAACGATGGCAGACAATTTCCTCGAAAGACATATGCGTGACTACGAGGAACGCAAAGCAAAATGGCTTGCAAAGAAGAAACATATCATTCCCAATGCCAAAAGGCATATAAGCAAGCCTGAAGATGAGTCGTTATAAATACACGGAAGCGCCACGGGAATGCCCATGGCGCTTTCTTTTGAACTACCAAAAAACAAAGTTACATTCCAAACAGAACATCCTTGAAAAAGCTACGTCACATACTCAATGCCACGATATGGATTATCTTTGGTACATACCTGACAGTTTCCATCCTGCTTCACATTCCTGCAATACAGAGATATACAGGAGAATGTGCGGCAAACATACTGCAAGATAAATTCGGCACGAAAGTAAGCATCAAGAGCATCAATCTCGGATTTCTTAACCGCATCATCATTGACGACTTCGAGATGAATGACCAGCAGGACAAGCAGATGCTCAACGCATCACGCCTGTCTGTCAGCATCGACATCATTGAACTTACCAAAGGCAGGATATCCATCTCCTCGGCTCAGGTGTTCGGAATGAAAGCCAACATATACAAAGCCAAGGCCTCTGACAAGCTGAACTGCCAGTTCGTCATTGACTCCCTCTCGTCTGAAAGCAAGTCTGAAAGCAAGCTGGACCTGTGCATCAACTCCTTTATAATAAGAAACGGAGCCATATGCTATAACCAATACGACAAGCCCCGCACACCCAACCTGTTCAACGAATACCATATCTCGCTGAGCGACATAAGCTCGAATATAATAGTAAGGCGCATAAAGGACGGCATGATAGACGCTACCATCAAGAAACTTGCATTCAACGAAGCGTCCGGACTGTCGCTCAAAGACCTTACCCTCAACCTGTATGCCTACAAGGGAAAAGCCAAAGTCAACAACTTCACTCTCAAACTCCCCCACTCCATATTCTCATCCGACTCCATAACCGCATCATACAAGTCAACTAACGGCAGCATCAACCCCAAAGAGATACTGCTACACGGACACTTGTATGGTAAAGACATATTCCTCGGCGACTTTGCCTTTCTAAACAACACGCTGAAAGACATTCACACCACATTCAACATGAACACCAGCTTTGCCTGCTCAAACGGCAACATCACAGCAAACAGAATAGAACTGTATTCTGCCGACAAGGACATGAGGCTTTCTGCACAAGGACACATCAAGCCGTTTGGCACCACAAAGGAATGGGCAATACAACTAAAGGAACTACACATCGGCACACACAGCCTTGCAATGATAAACAAAGTTCTGTCAGCTACAAAGACAAACATTCCTCCACAATTAGCCTGCATCAAGACCTTCTCCATCAGAGGCAATGCCAGCGGAAAAGGAAGCGACATCATCACCAACTCACATATAAGCACAAACCTCGGAGACATCGATGCAAAGCTCAACAAGAAGGGAAGCAAAGCCTATGCATCTGTCAGCACCAAAGACCTGTATATCAAGGACATCATTGCCGACAACAGATTCGGAAGCGTTGCCCTCGGCATCAATGCGACAGGCAACATCAGGGCGAACAAGCTTGAAGACATCAACGTGAAAGGAAACATAGCAAGGCTGGACTTCAACAACTATTCCTTCAAGAATATTACCGTTGACGGCAACTACGCCCGTGATGCCATCAGCGGCACCTTGTCGCTCAACGACCCTAACTGCGAGATAAGCATAAACGGAAGCGTAAGAAACATACACAGCCTGCCGACAGCCGAGCTGAAAGCAAGCATTGCTAAACTGTATCCCCACCGACTGAACATCAGCAACAAATGGGGAGACGCATTCTTCCATGCAAACATATACGCCAACGCCACAGGCAACAGCATCAGCAACCTGTGCGGAAAACTTACCGTTGACGACTTCAGACTCCTGTCCCCTACCGAAGACTACACCATCAGCAACCTTGAGGCAAGCATGTCTCCAAGACAACTCACCGTGCAGTCTGACTTCGGCAAGATTGACATAGAAGGCGCATACAACTTCCAGACGCTCAAGGAGAGCATCCTCGGAATACTGAAAGACAAGCTTCCTACCATGCCGGGACTTGAAAGAACCGTCTATCGGGCAGAAAACGACTTCAGACTTAACGCAGACATAACAGACACCAAATGGCTTCAGATCCTGTTCGGTGTGCCTTTCCATGCCGTAAAGCCTATCCACCTGACTGCAAGAATTGACGACAGCAAGAGATTTGTTGCCGCCAACGTTGACATGCAGGACTTCATATACAACAACGAGAGATACAAATCAGGAAACGTGCTCATCACTACAAGAAAAGACACGCTATATACAAACGCACAAATCAATAAGATTCTCGAAGGAAATAACAACATTCAACTCTGCCTGAATACAAGTGCTGCCGGCAACAGACTAAACAGCGCATTGCATTTCGACTACAACACCCCGACGAGAATAAAAGGAACTCTACTGACACAGGCACAGTTCTATAAAGACAAAAACAAGAACAACACCATCGAACTGGCTGTCGACCCGTCTACAATGATGATTAACGACACGGCATGGTATATCTGTCCGGCAAACATCATATACAACAACGAGAGGATTGAAGTGAACCACTTTGCCATAGAACGCGGCAAACAGCATATCAGAATTGACGGACTGGCAACGCACAGTCCTTCTGACTCCATCTGCGTTGATCTGAAGGATGTCGACGTGGACTATATCCTTAACCTGGTGAACTTCCACTCCGTAACCTTCAACGGACTTGCCTCCGGAAAGGCTTATCTGAAATCAGTACTCAACTCGCCGGATGCCTATGCCGACCTTACTGTAGACCAGTTCAAATTCCAGGACGGACGCATGGGAACGCTGTACGCCAACGTGAAATGGAACAAGGAAGACAAGCAGATAGACATCGACGCTCATGCCGACGATGCCGACAACGCACAGACTATAATCAAAGGATATGTGTCGCCGGCAAGAAACTACATCGACCTCGGCATTACGGCAAAGGATACCAACATAGAGTTTCTGGAAAGCTTCTGCGGAAGCTTTATGGAAGACATCAACGGCCATGCAAACGGCTTCGCACAGGTATATGGAGACCTGAGCGAAGTGAACCTGCGCGGACTGCTCGTTGCCGACGGCAGCTTAAAGATTACTCCACTGAACACGGTGTATCATCTTCAGAACGACACGATAAGGATGATACCAAACGAGATAATCTTCGACGGAGACACCGTGACTGACCGCAACGGCAACATAGCGACCATAACGGGAGCCCTACACCACAAGAACCTTACAAGGCTCACCTACGACCTGAACATCAGCACCAACAACTTCCTCTGCTATGACACCGGCGGATATGGCAACAACACATTCTACGGAACTGTCTACGGAACAGGAAGCTGCACCATAACGGGCAGACCCCATAACATACGCTTCGACGTAGACCTTACACCCCACAAAGGCTCATTTATAGAATACGATGCCTCAAGCCCCGATGCAATAACGAACCGCGACTTCATAACATGGCTCGACAACGACGACAACAGCACTGTTGACGACTCGCTGCATACAGAACTGAGAACACAGACAAACCTGAACGATGCGTCGGACATGCACATCAACGTAAACGTGAACACGACACCCGACTTCACGCTGCGCATACTTATGGACAAGACAAGCGGCGACAAGATTTCGCTCAACGGCAGCGGCACCATCAAGGCTGCATACTTCAACAAAGGAAGCTTCGACATGTTCGGAACATACCTCATAGACCACGGCGCATACAACCTTACAATACAGAACATCATAAAGAAGGATTTCCAGTTCCAGCAGGGAAGCAGCATCGTCTTCGGAGGAAACCCATTCAACGCACAACTGAACCTGAAGGCCGTATACCCCGTAAACGGAGTGTCGCTCGCCGACCTCAAGATAGGCAACAGCTTCAGCAGCAACAACGTAAGGGTGGACTGCATAATGAACATCGGTGGCACACCGGAGGCTATACGCGTAGACTTCGACTTCGACATGCCTACGGTAAACAACGACGCAAAGCAAATGGTGCGCTCTCTCATCAACAGCGAAGAGGAAATGAACCAGCAGGTAGTCTATCTGCTTGCCATCGGACGCTTCTATACCGACACCAAGAACAACTCCACACAGGAGGATGCACAGCAAAGCCAGACGAGTCTTGCCATGCAGAGCCTGCTCAGCGGAACAATAAGCCAGCAGGTGAACAACATACTCGGCACGCTGATAAACAACAACAACTGGAACTTCGGCACAAACATCAGCACCGGCACCGAAGGCTTCAACAATGCCGAGTATGAAGGACTGCTCTCCGGAAGACTATTCAGCAACCGTCTGCTTATAAACGGACAGTTCGGATATCGCGACAACCCGAACACCACATCATCATTCATCGGAGACTTCGACGTGAAATATCTTCTCACGCCGAGCGGAAACGTTGCCATCAAGGTTTACAACCAGACCAACGACCGCTACTTCACCAAGTCGTCGCTCAACACCCAAGGCTTGGGAATAATCCTGAAGCGCGACTTCATCAACTGGAAAGAACTCTTCAAGACGAAAAAGAAAACCTACAACTCCCCAAAAGTGAACAAAGAGTAGTTGCCGACAGGGAGTTCAAGAGACAGACAAATCCGATTAAGCGAGAGAAGAAAAAGCTTGCTTAATCGGATTTTTAGTGATGAGATATAAGGAGCTTCAATACAAATAATATCCGCTTGTTATGAAATAAACATTCCAACCAGCATAGATAATATAAAATACAGCCCTTATTTTAATAAATACAGGCTTTATTTTATTAAATATAGTCTTTATTTAAATAAACAAAGCTTATATTTTATATTTACCTATATCTTTCTCTAACTTTACTCATATCTTTTCCGACTTTACTCATATTGCTTTCTATTTTACCTGTGTACCTCATTATCTATTTATGCGCAGTTCATTATATCCATATTCCTCAAAATTAAGTAAAACAAACAACTCCTGCATCCTCTCGTTCATATCAAATACACAAAAAGTGTAATTCTTCAACCTTTCATCTCAGAAATATACTTTATGTAGGAAAGATTGGCAAGCTATCTCAAAGTATCAAGTGGATAACAACCGCAAGTGTTCCAAAGTTCCAGACCGTGTATTGACAAGGAAAAGTCATACTGGAACCTTTAAATAGAAATTACGTAACTTCTATGTTGCATTCCAAATAATTGGAAAATATTTATCGTT
>URLQ01000030.1 GCA_900548745.1 uncultured Prevotella sp. | reverse complement strand
GGCAATCATCATACCGGTCATTGTGGCGTCGCCCGTAGCAATCTTTGTTACGGCAGCCGTGTTGAGGTCTACGGTGTAGAGCACGGTGTTGAAGTCGGCATCCTGTGAATACCAGTAGAAGGTGTTGTCCTTCTGGTCTATCTCACCAGTCTGGTCGTATGGTCCGCCCCAGTCGTCCTTCAGTGCGATGCCTGTAGAACCGATAAGCGTTGAGGAGCCGTCGGTGGTTGAAATCTTATAGAGCTTGGCGTCTTCGTCGATACCGTAGAGCACATTGTCGCTGGTCACGCCCATTGCCACGTAGCGGCGTGTGGTGAAGCCGAAGGTGGTGCGTGTCTGTGTGCGGTAGTCCACGGTGCCGAGTTCGTACAGCTCCTTGCTTGCCGTGCGGTCATAGAACTCACCGTATACGGTGCCGTCGGCAGCCTGTGCCGTCTCCAGTGCGGCAAGACAGAAGTTGTCGAGCTGTGTCTTCGTACCGGTCCATGTATTGATGTCGTAGGTGTAGAGGGTCAGTTCACCGCTGCCTACGCCATAGCGCTCGAAGTTTACGGTATATAGCTTGCCGTCGGCAATCTGTGCACCGTTCTTGCAGATGCGAGCGTCTTGTGTGCCAAGGGCTGTATACTTGATAGGGTCTGAGGCATTGATTGAGTAGTAGCCCCACTGGTAATCATGCTTGCAGTTTCCCCACAGAGTGACCGGTGCGCTTGCACCTCCGCCTACCTGCTGCTCTACTGATGCGGTGGAATTGCCTGCGGCATTTGACAGGGTAACGACGAAGGTGTATGTGCCGGCAGCAGCCACTGTGACGTCGGCTGTTGCTGTGGCACCCGGTTCTACCGTGCCCTTAGCCACTTCCGTGCCGTTGGCGGTAACTGTATAGTTGAGGGTATTCTTCAGCAGAGTGCCGTTTCCGCTTACTGACGGAGCGGTGAAGCTGACAGTACCCGTAAGACTTGTTCCGCTGAATGTTGCTGCAAGGTTTGTTGCTGCAGCAGGAGCCTCATCGGCAGCAGCTGTAGACTGAGGGATTATCATACCTGTAATCTCCTCGGAGTCTTCTGAAATCATCGTTGCCTTGCCCGTTGCGAGGTCTACGGTATAGAGTGCTGTGTTCCAGTTGTAGTCGTAGCAATACCAATAGAAGGTGTCGTCCTTCTGGTCGATCTCTCCGGTCTGGTTGCCGGGGGCATCGCCCTCTTCCTCTACAACCTGTACGCCTGTAGAACCGACGAGCGTCTCGCTGCCGTCGGTTGTGGATATCTTATATAGGTTGCCGTCGGTAGCGATACCATACAGGATGTTGTCGCTGGTCACACCCATTGCCACGTAGCGGCGGCGTGTGTTTCCGAAGGTGGTACGTGTCTTGGTACGGTAGTCTACGGTTCCAAGCTCGTATGTCTGGTTGCTCGCCACATTATTATAGAACTCACCGTACACGGTACCGTCGGCAGCCTGTGCCGTTTCCAGTGCGGCAAGGCGGTAGTCGTCGGATGTGGTCTTCGTGCCGGTCCATGTGCTGAGGTCATAGGTGTAAAGCGTCAGGTCGCCTGAACCCACGCCGTAGCGCTGGAAGCTTGACGTATAGAGCTTGCCGTCGGCAAGCTGCACACCGTTCTTGCAGATGCGCTCATCCTGCTTACCCAATAGTTTGTACTCCATCGGGGCTGTAGGGTTGAACGAATAGTAACCCCACTGACCGTTCTGCTTCGTGTTACCCCAGATGACGGTTGAAGCATCAACAGACTTTGCTGAAGCCTTGAAGCCATGCGGCAAAGCGATTCTTGACGACGGCAGGAGATTCTTGAGCTGCGTCTTCAGACGCATAGGCCCAGGTCTCTGCAGTCGTTTGGCATCCTGTGCATAGCCGCTTGCAGAAGCAAGCATGACCATGGCGACAAGGACTACCGACCGTAAAGTTTTTCTAATAATGTAATGAAATCCATGCGGCACACCAATTAGTAAGATAAGATGCTCTTCATAGCAACATAATGCTGCAAATGACATGTTCTACGCCAAACTTCGCTTCCGTGCCGCTGTAAAAAGCGAATATTTGTACGCAAAAGCGCGGCAAAAGTAATAATTAAAGTTTAAAACTCATAACATTTCTGCATTATTCAGCATATTATTCAAGAAACGGACTGTATCTCAGAAATAAAAAAGAATTTATTTTGCAGTGCACCCAAATTGCATTATCTTTGCACATTGATATTCGAATACATTATTTTATATGTCGTGCATTATTAATATTGAGACGAGCACGAACGTGTGCTCACTAACTGTGAGTCAGGACGGGGCCGACATCTTCACACGCGAAGACCATACCGGACCTAACCACGCTGTAAAACTTGGAGAATTTGTTGACGAGGGACTTTCGTTTGCCGACAGTCATGCCATCCCTGTGGATGCAGTGGCTGTAAGCTGCGGACCGGGCTCCTATACGGGACTGCGTATCGGAGTGTCGATGGCAAAGGGAATATGCTACGGAAGAGGCATCAGGCTGATTGCCGTGCCTACACTGCAGCTGATTGCCGTGCCGGTGCTCCTGCACCACGAGATTGAGGAGGACGCCCTGCTCTGCCCTATGATCGACGCAAGAAGAATGGAGGTGTATGCCGCCATATACGACCGCAGACTACAGGAAGTGCGTGGCGTACAGGCGGATGTGGTGGACGGAGAAACCTACAAGGAGTATCTCGACAAGCACCCGGTATACTTCTTCGGAAACGGAGCGGAGAAGTGCATGGAAACCATCAACCATCCTAACGCGCATCTGATAAAGGGCATTGAACCGTTGTCGAAGTTCATGTATCCTCTCGCAGAGAAACGCATAGCAGAGGAGAAATACGAGGACGTGGCATACTTCGTGCCGTTCTATCTGAAGGACTTCGTGGCAAAGACCCCAAAGAAACTGCTGTAAAGAGTCGGTTACCAATAACTGAAATAAAAGTGAAATGAACATAGAAGGACTGGATTACAATACCGAGAGAGAGAAACTCATACTGCCGGAATACGGCAGGGAGATTCAGAAGATGGTGGAACACGCTATGGCACTCACCAGCAGGGAGGAGCGACAGAAGTGTGCGGAGACTATCATTGCCGTGATGGAGCGTATGCTGCCACACAACAGAGACAATGCGGACTACAAGAGAAAACTCTGGGACCATCTGGCTATAATGAGCGATTTCAAACTCGACATCGACTATCCGTTTGACATAAGCGAGGCGGCAAAGATTACAACAAAGCCGCAGCCTATGGTGTACCCAATGAACAGAATACCCGTAAGACACTACGGACACCTGATTTTCAAAATGCTCGAAAAGCTCAAGAATATGGAACCCGGACAGGAGCGTGACGACCTGGCACAGATAACGGCGCTGCAGATGAAACGCGACCTTATGCAATGGAGCCACGGAGCATCGAGCGACGAAAAGGTTGTTGCCGACATGGCACGCTTTACCGACGGCATAATACAACTTGACCTTAACGCCCTGCAGAACGCAAGATTCACCATGCCGGCATCAAAGCCGACAGGAGGAAGGAAAGGAAAAAGAAGAACAAACCACTAACACCACACCACTATGGAATCTTTTATCATAGAAGGCGGCCATCCGCTGAGTGGAACAATCACTCCACAAGGTGCCAAAAACGAGGCGCTGGAGGTGATTTGTGCCACGTTGCTTACCGACGAAGAGGTGAGCATTGACAATGTGCCTGACATTCTTGACGTGAACAACCTGATTCTCCTGCTGAAGGACATCGGGGTTAGAGCGGAACGCAACAGTAAGAACAACTATACTTTCTGTGCAAAGGAAATAAACCTCGACTATCTGAACAGCGAGGAGTTTGTACGCAAATGCGCATCGCTGCGTGGCAGCGTGCTGATGATAGGACCGCTGCTGGCACGCTTCGGAAAGGCCGTTGTGGCTAAGCCGGGAGGTGACAAGATTGGCAGACGACGACTGGACACGCATTTCCTCGGATTCAAGAATCTGGGGGCAAAGTTCGTGCACAGCGAGAGCAACAACACGTTCGAGATAAAGGCAAAGAGGCTGAAAGGCACAAACATGCTGCTCGACGAGGCTTCGGTGACAGGAACGGCAAACATTATAATGGCTGCCGTGCTTGCCAAAGGACACACCACTATATATAACGCCGCCTGCGAACCATACATACAGCAACTGTGCCGGATGCTCAACAACATGGGCGCAAAGATAAGCGGCATCGCTTCTAACCTGCTCACGATAGAGGGCGTGGACAAGCTGCATGGCACCAGCCACAAGATTTTGCCTGATATGATTGAGGTAGGGTCTTTCATCGGAATGGCGGCTATGGTGGGCAACGGCATGAGGATAAAGGACGTTTCGGTGGAGAATCTCGGTATCATACCGGAGGCTTTCCGACGCCTCGGAGTGAAGATTCTGATTGAAGGCGACGACCTCTATATTCCACACATGCCACACTATCAGGTGGATTCCTTTATCGACGGCTCTATCATGACACTTGCCGATGCACCATGGCCAGGACTTACGCCTGACCTGCTATCGGTACTGCTCGTGGTTGCCACACAGGCACGCGGCAGCGTACTCATACACCAGAAGATGTTTGAAAGCAGACTGTTCTTCGTGGACAAGCTTATCGACATGGGCGCACAGATTATCCTCTGCGACCCTCACCGTGCCGTTGTTGTAGGCCACGACCATAAGGTAAGGCTGCGCGCAGGCAGAATGACAAGTCCGGACATACGTGCCGGCATAGCACTGCTGATAGCGGCACTGAGCGCCAACGGCACGTCAAGAATCGACAACATCGCACAGATTGACCGAGGATACGAGGACATAGAAGGAAGACTGAATGCCCTGGGAGCTAACATCAAGAGAGTGAACAACTGAAAATGATCAGACAGGAAGAAGTTTACAAGATTGGCAAGATTGGCAAGCCGCACGGAGTGAAAGGGGAGTTGACGCTCTTCTTTGACGATGACGTGTTTGACCGCGTTGACGCAGATTATCTCGTTCTCTGTATCGACGGTATTCTCGTGCCTTTCTTCATGGAAGAATGGAGATTCAAGTCGGGGGAAACGGCACTCGTCAAGTTCTGCGACATAGACTCAAAAGAGGCGGCAAGCGAACTGACGGGATGCGAGGTGTTCTTCCCGAAGCATCTCTCCGACAGAGGAGAGGACGAACTGACATGGGACGAAATAACAGGATTTGCGGTGAAAGACCACAGCAAGGGCATCATCGGAACACTGGTGGCAGTAGACGAGACTACCGTGAATGTCCTCCTTGAGGTGAAGACTCCTGACGGAAAGATTGTGCTGATACCAGCCAATGAGGATATTATAAGGGAGATTGACCCGAAGACAGAAACGCTTGAAGTTTGTCTGCCAGAAGGATTGATAGACCTAAACGATAACAACTGACAACAATGAAAAAGCAAATAGCTATACTCGGCTCTACGGGGTCAATAGGTACGCAGGCACTGGAGGTAATTGAAGAGCATTCCGACTTGTACGAGGTGTATTGCCTGACGGCAAACAACAGAGTGAAGGAACTTGCCGAACAAGCCCGGAAATTCAAGCCCGCTGCTGTGGTTATCGCCAACGAAAGCCACTACGAAGAACTGAAGTCTATGCTTGCCGACTGTCCCGACATCAACGTTTATGCCGGAAAGCAGGCGCTCGACGATATCGTGACTGCCGGACCGGTAGATATGGTGCTCACTGCCATGGTGGGCTTTGCCGGTCTAAGTCCTACGATACAGGCTATAAAGGCACACAAGAAGATTTGTCTTGCCAACAAGGAAACTCTCGTTGTGGCAGGAGAACTGATCTGCAAACTCGCTGCAGAGAACCACGCCCCTATCCTGCCGGTAGACAGCGAACACTCTGCTATATTCCAAAGCATTGTGGGAGAGGGCGACAACAAGATTGAAAAGATTCTGCTCACGGCTTCGGGTGGACCGTTCCGCACATTCTCTACCGAACAGCTTGCCACCGTGACCAAAGACCATGCGCTGCATCACCCTACCTGGGACATGGGGGCAAAGATTACCATCGACAGCGCCACGATGATGAACAAGGGCTTTGAGGTAATAGAAGCCAAATGGCTGTTTGGAGTAGAGGCGGACAGGATACAGGTGCTGGTGCATCCACAAAGCATCGTACACAGTGCCGTGCAGTTTGCCGACGGTGCGGTGAAGGCGCAACTCGGTGTGCCTGACATGCGTCTGCCTATACAATACGCCTTCTCTTTCCCCGAAAGGCTGCATCTAAACGGCGAGAGGCTCGATTTGTTCAAGCACAACCTGGAGTTCTTCGAACCGGATCTGAACAAGTTCCGCTGCCTTGCACTTGCATACGAGGCTATCAACAAAGGCGGCAACATGCCTTGCATCGTAAACGCAGCCAACGAGATAGTGAACAGAGGATTCCTTGAAGACAGGTGCAGCTTCCTTGATATGCCAAGGATAATAGAGAGAACAATGCAGACGGTGGCATTCGACGCCAACCCTTCGTACGACACATACATCGCCACGGATGCCGAGGCAAGGCGCGTGGCAAAAGAGCTGATGGGATAAAGACACGGAGACGTGGCACACATTATTTAATATAAAGGCTCATTTACCATATAAGAAAAATAAAAAAACAAAGAAAGATAACAAATGGAAGTATTTTTAATCAGACTGCTGCAGTTTATGCTGGCAATCTCCCTTCTTGTCCTTCTTCATGAGGGTGGACACTTTTTCTTCTCTAAATTATTTGGAGTCCGTGTAGAAAAGTTTTTCCTTTTCTTCGACCCATGGTTCCACATATTCCAGTTTAAACCTAAAAACAGCGACACTACATACGGTATCGGCTGGCTGCCATTGGGCGGCTACTGCAAGATTTCGGGCATGATAGACGAATCTTTCGACACCGAACAGATGAAACAACCGGCACAGAAATGGGAATTCCGCTCCAAGCCGGCATGGCAGAGGTTGCTGATAATGATTGGCGGAGTGCTCGTGAACTTCCTTCTTGCACTGTTTATATATAGCATGGTGCTGTTCTATTGGGGCGACTCATATATAAAGGTGCAGGACATGACGATGGGTATGAAGTTCAACACCGAGGCTAAGGAGATTGGCTTCAGAGACGGAGACGTGCTCATTGGAACCGACGAAAAGGAATTCAAGAAGTTTGACGTGGACCTCTTCCGCAACATCGCTGATGCAAAGAGCGTTACCGTGAAGCGCAACGGAAAGACTGTTGTGGTGAATCTGCCCGAAGACATGAGCCTGCTCAAGATGGTCAAGGCTGACCCTGCCTTCCTACGTCCTATCATACCGGCTGATGTAGACTCCGTAATGCCGAATACGGCTGCCGCAAAAGCGGGCATCAAGAAAGGCGACAGAATTGTGGCTTTCAACGGTAAAGCAATAAATTCATGGTGCGACTTCGACGACCAGATTGCCGTATTGAGGGATGTGCTGACAGCAAAAGCCAAGACTACAGCCGATTCTCTGAAGGTGCGTACCGCCACAGTTGCCTACAAGAGCAAGGAGAACGGCAAGGTGGACACTACGCAGGTAGTACTCTCTCCGGAGCTACAGCCCGGTTTGGGCAAGAGCTCTCTGGTAAAATACTATAAGCCTGTCACCACGGAATATGGCTTCTTCGAGAGTTTCCCGGCTGGCGTGAAATACGGTCTCGGTGTACTGCGCGGATATGTTGACGACTTGAAATACGTATTCTCTGCCGACGGTGCGAAGTCTCTCGGTGGCTTCGGTGCCATAGGCAGCCTCTTCCCACCGGTATGGGACTGGATGCTGTTCTGGAAGATGACTGCCTTCCTGAGCATCATTCTTGCCTTCATGAATATTCTTCCGATACCAGCCCTCGACGGCGGACACGTACTGTTCCTCATCTACGAGATGGTGACAGGCAGGGCACCAAGCGAGAAGTTCCTGCTTTATGCAGAATATATCGGTTTCGGAATACTTATCCTACTTATGTTTGTTGCCAACCTCAACGATGTGTTGAGATGGCTTGGCATCATGTCATAACAATACATAATATATCCTGAAGATGAAATCTTTGCAAAAAATAGGAGACTTTTTAGCGTATGCGTTGCTGCCCATAAGGCGCAATGCTACGTTCTTTATATTCATGTACATACTCGGACTGGTATGTTCGTACGCCATTGTACCCGACAACGGCAGAAGCCATGCCTATAGTCTAACGTGGCAGGAACTGTTTTTTGATGTATACGCCTTATGCATACTGCTTACGTTTATACCAAGGAAAATAAGAGTATGGATAAGGGCGGTGTTCTATACCGTGGCATACGTTCTTGCCATAATAGACCTCTACTGCTACGTGAAGTTCGACTCCACGCTGAATCCGACTATGCTCCTGCTCGTAGGGGAAACGAATACCAGCGAGGCATCGGAGTTTCTGGAGTCATATCTAAGCTGGAACATATTGGGAAGCAGCGTAGGACTGGTGTTGCTGCTTGCCTTACTGAACATCATCATCGGAGTATGGCACAAGAAGATTACGGGAGGGATTTCTCTTCTTCTGAAGAAGCAGCAAAGTATATGGGTTCCTCTGTCTAACTTATATAATAAGGTGAAGAAAGTGGCATACATAATACGTCCAACAGCAGGACTTGCCGTGTTGATAACGTTTATTGTGTGTGCCTCGATGTGTATGGAAAACAAACGACTGCTCGTGAAACTGATGTCGTATGACAACATCGGCGATGTGGAACACGAACTCACGGAGAAACATCACGGCGTGCAGTATCTGCCGATATACCGACTGGCATTCAGCATTTATGCCAATGAACTTACTGCCCAGCAGCTGGTAAGACTGAAGGCAAGTCTCGACGACGTGAAGGTGGACAGCTGTTCGTATCGCAGCAGAAACATAGTACTGATAATTGGCGAAAGCTACAACCGCAACCATTCTTCACTCTATGGATACGAAACGCCGAACACACCACGACAGAAGAAACTGTACAAGAGGGGCGAGCTGATGCCTTTTACGGATGTAGTGTCACCCTGGAACCTGACGAGCTTTGTTTTCAAACACCTCTTCTCGCTCTATACCGTGGGCGACAAGGGAGACTGGTGCGACTATCCGCTGTTTCCGGAAGTGTTCCGCAAGGCAGGCTACCACGTGACATTCATGACCAACCAATTCCTGCCACAGGCAAAAGAAGCGGTCTATGACTTCAGCGGAGGCTTCTTCCTCAACGACGAACAACTGAGCAAAGCACAGTTTGACACCCGCAATACCGACTTGTACCGCTTTGACAACGGGCTGCTATGCAACTACGAAAAGCTGAAAGACGAGGGCAAGGACAAGCCGCAGCTCATCATCTTCCATCTGAAAGGACAACACGTGGACTACAGAACTCGCTGCCCGAAGGTGCAGAAGAGATTCAACAAGGACACTTACAAGGAGAGCCGGCCGGAACTCAGCGACAAGGAGCGTACCGTCCTCTCCGACTATGACAACGCTATACTATATAACGACAGCATCGTGAACGCCATCGTTGACAAGTTCCGCAAGCAGGACGCTATAGTAATATATGTGCCGGACCATGGCGAAGAATGCTATGACGGGGGTGTACACTTCTACGGAAGAATGCACTCTGCAGAGATAACGCCACGCCTTGCACATGCGGAGTTCGAGATTCCGATGTGGATATGGGCATCAAGAGAATACAAGGCAAAGCATCCCGACATCTGGCAGGCAGTAAGGAAATACCGCAAACGCCCATATATGACAGACGCCGTGCCGTATCTGCTGCTGTATCTCGCAGGCATAGAATGTCCGCAGTATCGCGACGAGCTGAATATCCTGAGCGACAAATACAACGAGAAACGCCCGAGAATACTAAAGAGGCAAGTGGACTATAACGTGCTCATGGAGAAAGAAAAGCTACAGAAAGAACAGGAGAAAGCGAAAGAGAACAATAAAAAGAAAAGATGATGAACAAGCAACAATTACTGAGTCTGACTGAATCGAAAGCATTGCGCGGTATTGCTATCTTAGGCATTATCCTGCACAACTATTGTCATTTCCTTGGCTTTGCCGTAAAGGAGAACGAATATACCTTTAATGTAGACAAGCCGATGCAGCTGGCAGACAGACTGCTTTCGCTTAACCACGACCTGTTTATACATATTCTTTCGTTCTTCGGACATTACGGAGTGCCATTGTTCCTCTTCATCAGCGGCTTCGGACTCGTTGCCAAATATGAACAGAAAGAAAGGGACAAGACCGTCGGGGTCTTATCCTTCACATGGTATCACTATGCCAAGCTGCTCAGACTGATGTTCCTGGGATACATAGCCTTTGCCGTAGTCAGCTATCTGCATCCGCATGGCTATCATGGCTACACCTTCGGCAGAGTCGTTGCACAACTGCTTATGTATATCAACATGCTGCCTGATCCCGACCATATTATAAAGCCGGGACCATACTGGTATTTCGGTCTTACGCTGCAGTTGTATATCGTTTACCGTCTGTTCCTGTACCGCAGGAAGTCGGCATACGTGGTTGCTTTCATCGTTGTATGCTGGGCGATACAGACGGTGTTCTCGCCTGAGATGATAGGCAGCGATGACTCTCTGAACAGGATACGCTACAACTTTATCGGAGCGATGCTGCCATTCGGAATGGGAATGCTGTATGCACGCCACGGAAAGACCTACGGCAAGCCCGTATATGCAGCCATAGCAATACTGTCGGCAATAGCCGTATACACAGGAAGCTTCAACTTCAACTCATGGCTATGGGTACCGGCATTTATCGTTATCGGGGCTGTAGCCACTATAAAGCTGCTACCGGAGAATATGCTGAAGCCGTGCGTATGGGTGGGAGTAATATCTTCCGCATTGTTCGTCGTGCATCCTGTTCTCAGAGAAATCATCATCCCGATGTCATACAGGGGCAGGGTGTATACCGGAATAATCATCTATATCATTGCATCCATAGTATGTGCATGGCTTTTCAAACTGCTGTTCAGATACATTCCAAAACCAAAACTGAGATAATACTCTGATGGAGAACAAAGGAGAAATTCGCTTTAGCGACCTGAGTGCGTACCGTGGCGAACTGATGGGATTCGCCATAATCATTGTCGCCATGTTCCATGTGTTCATGCCGAGCACCTATTATTTCTATCCGCTACGCAGACTTGGAAATGTGGGCGTTGACATGTTTCTCTTTGTCAGCGGTATGGGACTGTGGTACTCATGGACACGCATGCGACTCGGTAAACAGCTCGACGGCAAGGGGGCAATGCCTCTGAAGGAATCTCTTCTGCACTTCTTCCAGCGCAGATACCTGCGTATATACCCTATCTGGATATTGGTGGCTTCTGTATTCTATATATGGAAATACACGACGGTGCCGGGCGGGAAGTTCAGTCCCGACATTCCCAACCTCATTGCAAACATCCTTTTCAACTGGAGCTTCTGGCGGGCTGACGACCTTACCTTCTGGTATGTGCCTGCCACGATGATGCTATATATCTTTGCACCACCGTATATGGAACTCATTCGTCGCAGCCCCATCTACCGATGGCTGCCGGTGGCAGCAGTACTGCAGGCTACGATGGTCCAGTATATCCCGCTATTCCATCATACGGTAGGACACCTGGAGATATTCTTCAGCCGTATACCGATATTCCTCATCGGCATAAACTGCGGCAAATGGGTTATGGAAAAGCGCACCTTGGAGAAGAACAGCATCTGGCTGCTGCTACTCATATTTGCCATGTGCGTCTGGATATGTCTCAGATTTGAATATATCGGCCACAACCGTTTCCCTTTGTTTATGGAGAGAATGGTGTATATACCGCTCACGGTGACAGCTCTACTGCTGGAATGTAAGATTATACCACTGCTGCCCAAAGCCATAAACCGAGGCTTGACGTTTCTCGGCACTATAAGTCTGGAGATATATCTTATACACATCGAGTTTGTTCTACGCCCGTTAAGCGAACTGCATCTTGGCTATTGCATCACCACCCTGCTCGTACTTCTCATCTCCGTACCCGTAGCCTTTGTGTTGCATTGGACTATCAACAAATGTATCGGAGCATGGAAATGACAAATACTGCGGAGCATGGAGACAAGAGCCATAGGATAACAGACTAAATATCACCGAAAACAAGTTTATTTTTGGATAATATGTAAAAAGTGAGTAACTTAGCGCACTAATTTATATTTATTTTCTTAATGGGCATAAAGAATATACTGAAGATTATACGTCCGCATCAGTGGGCAAAGAACGTGTTCGTGCTTGTGCCACTGTTCTTTGGCGGCAGTTTGATGGACAAGATTGATATTGCGGCTTCTGCAATAGCATTTCTTGCGTTCAGCTTTATCGCATCCGCTATATATTGCCTCAATGACATAGTGGATGTTGAGGACGACCGCAGACACCCCAAGAAATGCCATCGCCCTATAGCATCCGGCAAGGTGAGCATAGCACAGGGATACGCCATAATGGCTGCTATGATTGCCTTGAGCTTCGGCTGCGTATCGCTGCTCGGAGAGTTCGCTGCCGGTGTAGGCGTGGTCATCGCTATCTATCTCTTGCTGAACATAGCCTACTGCCTGTGGCTGAAGAAGCAAGCCATCGTGGATGTATGCGTGATTGCCTTCGGATTCGTACTCCGACTGCTTGTGGGAGGCATCGCCACCGACATTCCGCTGAGCAACTGGATTGTGCTGATGACGTTCCTTCTCACCTTGTTCCTATCTCTTGCAAAGCGCAGAGACGACGTGATACTGATGAACGAGACGGGACATGCTCCACGGACAAACACCATCCGCTATAACCTGTCGTTCATCAACCAGGCCATCACAATAACGGCAACCGTCACTATCGTATGCTATATCATGTATACCGTGTCTCCTGAGGTGGAACAAAGGGTTGGCACAAGATATCTGTATCTTACAACAGTATTCGTACTGCTCGGCATATTGCGCTATCTGCAACTGACACTCGTAGACAACAAAAGCGGCGACCCTACCAAGACGCTGCTTCGCGACAGGTTCCTGCAAGTGGTGCTTGCACTATGGGTTCTTGCCTTCCTGATGATTATCTATATTCTTTAGCAATACGGAAACAAAGCCACAGCCATAACCTGTCTTATTACAGAGATAAACAGACAGTTATATTGGAAGTATCCCCTGACAGGAGAACAATTATAAAAAAAAGATTGAAGATATGAAAAAGATATACGCCTTTGACTTCGACGGCACGCTGACAAAACGTGATTCGCTGATTGCCTTCCTACTCTTTGCCAAAGGATGGAAGGAGTTTCTGAAATGCTTCACACTGCATCTGCACTTCCTTGTTGCCATGAAACTCGGACTGGCAGACAGCGGAAAGGTGAAGGAGAAGATTTTCTCATACTACTTCAAAGGCATGCCGGAGACGATGTTCGATGACCTGTGCGAACACTTCGCCTCAAGCCACAAGCACATCGTTAGAGAGAAAGGCATGAAAAAGGTTCAGGAGGCTATGGCTGAGGAAGACTCCACCGTGATGATTGTCAGTGCAAGCATCAACAACTGGGTTGCTCCTTTCTTCAAGGAGATTCCAGGAATAGAGATTTTCTGCACAAGGATAGAGGTGGTGAACGGTGCTCTAACAGGACGCTTCCTCTCGGCTAACTGCAGGAAGCAAGAGAAAGTAAGACGCATTCTTGCCCTCCACCCCAACCGCAAGGCTTATTATCTGACGGCTTACGGTGACAGCAACGGAGACACCGAAATGCTCAACTTCGCTGACGAAGGGTACTATAAGCCGTTCAGAAAGTAAGGAAGACAGCAACGAAGGCAAGAGCACGAACAAGTAGAAAAGAGTATTCCCATAAGGATAAGACACTATTTTTATAATAGGATAAAGTATTCAGAATATTAAAGAATTGAGATATGAATAATCCCATAAAAGAGTTTAAGAATATAATAGTACAGATATTCAGAATGTTCCGTGTCAGGAGAAACGAGGCAATGCCCGCCCTGATGGCATTATTGGTGTATCTGTGCCTCAACGGTCTGGTGATTTACCATTATGCCGAGAAGTTCATGAAACCTACAAAAGCATTCTGGTCTCTGTTTATAAAGAACTTCCAGATATCCGGTTTCGATCCTCTCACATATTATGTGCTGTCTACATGGAATCCGGCATACAACATCTATCGTCACCCTCTGCTCGCTTTCTTCGTATATCCACTGTCACAACTCAATGTATGGCTGATGGACATGACGGGGGTAAACCTCGTGCAGTATATAGCGGCAGCCATCTTGCTGTTCATCGTGTTCTACTCCTTCATATTCATGATCCGCATCTGCCGTGACATCATCGGAGTAAAGAACACCGACGCTGTATTACTCTCATCGCTGCTGTTCAGCTTTGCCTATGTCATGGTGTCATATATCGTGCCCGACCATTTCGCTCCGTCAATGTTCATGCTGCTGATGGCACTCTATGTCTGCGGCATTAAGATCCGCGACAAGAAGAGACTCAGCGGATGGCAGACCATGCTGATGTTCCTCTTTACGGCTGGCATAACATTGAGCAACGGTATAAAGATATTCATCGATGCCTTGTTCGTTGACGGAAAACGCTTCTTCCGTCCACGCTATCTCCTCTTTGCCGTACTCATCCCTTCTGCACTGATCTGGACAACGGCACGTTGGGAATACAAGACTCTAAAGTTTCCTGAAGACAAGAAGCGGGCTGAAGCAAGAAAGAAGAAAAGCGACGAGAAGAAGGCTCAGGAATATGCTCTCTTCCGCGATACCACAAGCATCAAAGACTCCGCAGAGGCAAAGAAAGCCTTCGACCAAATGATGAAACAGCGCATCAAGGCAAAATACATTGCCGACCATAAGCAGCCTGGCTATACCCATAAGGGCAAGCCGATTGCCAACGGTGAGTTCTCAAGCTGGACCGACATATCCACACCGCGATGGGACAGTGCTGTGGAAAACCTCTTCGGCGAGTCGATACAGCTGCACAAAGACCATCTGCTGGGCGATACGCTCCGTGGCAGACCGGTACTTGTATACTACAACAATATGATGAACTATTCTGTAGAGTTTATCCTCGTGGCATTGTTCATTGCCGGAATATGGTTCGGACGCCGCAGCCGTTTTATATGGATGGCACTCGGAGGCTTCGCTTTCGACATGTTCATACATGTGGTGTTGGGCTTCGGACTTAACGAAGTATACATCATGGGAGCACATTGGCTGTTTGTCATGCCTATTGCTATGGCATACATCTTCAAGGCTGTAGACAACAAGAAACTCATCTTCATGCGAGGACTTATCGGGTTCCTTACCGTTTATCTTCTCGCCTACAACCTGTCCCTGCTGGTTCCTTACCTTCTGTAAGGAGTCAGAAGCCATTGCAACCATTCACCGGCAAAGACATCACACCACTCCATATAAAATAAAATGGCGCAGCGCATAACGCTGCGCCGCACCACCTCTGCTATATAAGCTAATGAAAAGTGTATTTATGTTTCCTTTTATCCTTATGCCTCAAACGAATATTACCTTTATTATTTTCACTTTGCAAATCTATCATTTTTTATTGATAATTCCAAATAAAAGAAAGGAAAAGTTTCATAATAAAATCAATTTGCAATAATATTCATCATTCCACGACATATTTGGACCATATTTTACACTTAATCCAACGTATAATGGAATAAGCGGATATTATATGCCACTTCGTATATTAAATAGCGGAAGCGATACAGAGACGCTACTCTCCATATAATATTCTAAAGTCTGTAGAACTCTGCAAAAGCCTTTATGCAGTATTCATGGTCAGCCACAGAACCGGTTTCTCTTACAGAGTGCATGGCAAGTACTGGGTTTCCCATATCCACACCTCTTAACGGCAACGATGCTGCAAGGATATTTCCGAGAGTGCTGCCTCCTGCCACATCGCTGTGGTTAACAAACCTCTGGCATGGCACGCCAGCCTTCTCACAGATTCCTTCAAAGACAGCTGCCGACACGGCATCACTGGCATATTTCTGTGCAGCATTAAACTTTATAGCCGGTCCGCCACCAAGCACAGGATGGTTCGTAGGGTCATATTTCTCCGAATAGTTAGGATGCCAAGCATGGGCATTGTCTGCTGAAATCATGAAAGCCTTCTCCACACTGCAGTAGAAATCCTCCATATCTCCTCCCTGTGCCATAACAAGACGCTGCAGCATAGTACTCAGGAACGGGCTTCCCGCTCCCTGCTTGGTCTGGCTTCCTGTCTCCTCGTTGTCAAACACGGCAAGCACACGTGTCGTTTCCGGCACCTCGTCCACGTTCTGCAGCAGAGCCGTCAGTCCGGCATGCACCATGCTAAGGTCGTCGAGTCTGCCTGCGGAGATAAACTCATCATGCACTCCGAAGGTGCAAGCCGAAGCGGTATCATACAGATAAAGGTCGAAGTCGAGCACGTCTTCCTTCTTCACTCCCAGCTCTGAAGTGATTACGTTCATAAGCATATTGCCACGCTCCAGTTCATTCTCCACAACACCCAGCAGCGGCAACATGTCTTTCTGCTTGCTCAGCTTCACGCCGTCGTTCACCTGTCGGTTAAAGTGTATTGCCAGATTGCTTATCTGCAGCAATGGTCTTTTCACGTGCAACAGTCTTGTCTCCGGGTTCATCACGTCAGCGGTGCGTACTATCACTCTTCCAGCAAGACTCAGCGGACGGTCAAACCAAGTGCTCATTATCGGACCGCCATACACCTCAGTGTTCAGTTTCGTTATTCCACCCTCGCAGAGCATCTCTGCATTCGGCTTGATGCGGAACGTTGGAGAGTCGCAGTGAGCACAGATAAGGTGGAAGCCATTGTCGGCAAGTTTTCCCTTTCCTATCTGCACGGCATAGATCGAAGAGTCGTTTTTCGTGAAGAACAGCCTGTCTCCAGCCACTACATTACCTATCGGCTTAGCGGCGTCAATCTCACGGAAGCCAGCCTCCATGAGTCTTTCCTTAACTGTTTTTACTGCCAGGAAGTTCACTGGCGATGCGTTCAAGAATTCAATAAGATTCTGTATCATAGTCATTTAGGGTTTAAAGTTCTACATGTATAATGACAATCACCGTGCAAATATATTAAAAATCTTTCATCCATCAACGAATAGACATAATAAAATTATCCCAATCGCCAGGTGAGCCACATGTTCCAAAGTTCTTTTCAAAGAGTCTCTTCCGTGCAGAATTTACCGTACTCTTTTCTTTAATCAACAAGTTTGCTATATATGTAGGTCTCATTCCGACCCTTGTGAGAATGGTAATTCTTATATTTATAGTACTCATGTTCTTCATGCCAAATATAACGTTCCTCATTTTAGGGTAAACCTCACAGACAATATTTTCCATTGCCTGCCAATCTTCTTCGGTAAGCAGATTTTTCGATTTAGGAGCTTTAGAGGCGGCAATAAACTTTCTATATATCATGGAGTTTAAGATCTTCTCGTCAACATCAATGCGCCACAAGTCCTTATCTTCCTCATCCCCATCATTGTCAGAATGGCAACTTCTCTTCAAAGCCATTATCTCCTCGTCTTTTTCTTGAACAATATCATTAATCCGTTTTATCTCCTCCTTATATTTTTCTTCATTATCCACGATTACCTTTTTATTTTCCTCAAGTGCTGCTTCGAGTGCAATATTTCTAAGATTCTGTTCATTCCTTTTATATATAACATTCCTGCGGATAAATAAAGAGACTATAACACCTATTGTCAACAACAGGGAAAAGATAATTAACAAAAAAGTTTGCCTCCGCTTTGTTTCTTCCAGTTTCTGCTTCTGCTTGTCAAGGATGTTATGGTTATAAGCTGCCGACATCTTTGCCACAGACTCTTCTGCCGATATTTTTCTTATAGAATCGGTCAAAGCAGCAGTCAGTCCACAATACTTTTTTCCTTTCTCTATATCACCTCTTTTTATATAATATTCTGCAAGCTGCCTACTTGCCAGCTGCTTGCCATAGACGGTACCTTTAGCCATCAGCTCTTCGCAATACTTCATTGTCTTATTCTGCCTTCCGGTCTTATTGTATAGTTTCACAAGGATACATAAATTCGGACTGCGGTCTTCAGCGAAATTATATGCCAGAGCTTTCATTATCGAAGCTTCTGCATCATCATATTTGTGCATATTCAACAGAAGGCTCGCCAACTGAGTATTAATATAAGCTGCCATTGCCGTATCAGCCACCGCTTCTGTCAACTTTAGTCCTCTTTTGTATGTTCGCAACGAAGAGCTGTAATCTTTTAATGCTGCTTGACACCATGCCAGATCCCGTAATGCATAACATCCCCAATGGCTATCACCGGCTTTCATACTGTGAACCCACCCCTTTTTCAAGTATTTTTCAGCATCCGCATATATACACTGGTTTATCAATATATTACCGACCTGGGTATTGGTCCTACCAAGCATTTTCTCATTTATATGTTTTTCATATATTTCCAAAGCCTTTAAGTAGTAGAAGAGTGCCTGAGGATCATCTTTCAAATTACGATAGACGCATCCGGAATAATAATACAGATCACCTAAATTTGTTTCACCAATACCATTCCTCTCACACTCATTTATAAGCCCCGACAATCTCTCTGCATCTTGAACATACGAAATTTTACGCTTACAATTGGCTTTCAACTGTAGATACTGTAAATAACACTTGTCTAAAGTCTTCATTTTTATAGTATTAAAACCTGACAAGATTACCAATGCACTGTCTGGGAAGTTTTCGCAAAGAGAGTCAGCTTGGACCAACTTCTTAGGATAAGAAGGAGATGTATGATCTATTGCACGTAGAAAAATCACTAAACCAATTATTGCAATAAAAGCTACCACCATACACAATAGCAGATATATTTTTTTTATTTTCTTTATATTCATATTTAACAAAGACTAAAGAATACTATCTGCAAATTTAAAAAAAACTATAACAAAAACAGTCATACAACATATTTGTTTTATTATATATCCGCCCAAGTCCCACACACCAATGCAGAACCCAGGCGGACTACCTTTATCTTATCTGTCATGCCCGGAGACTACCATTCCCGTCTCCCGACACGACCATTACCATTACTCCTTTACATCACTTCACAACCTTCTTGCCATTCACAATATACATTCCATGAGGCAAGCTGCTGATACCGGCACCTGTAGCGATGCGTCTGCCGTCAATGGTATAGATGCGTGTGGCAGAACCGTTGTCTGTCGTCTCCGTGCGGACGCCTTCTATTCCTGCGCCCTGACCACTGAAGTCCGTTGTCTCGATGATGTTCTCAAACCATTTCCAATACTCATCATTCAGATATGCCTCCTTGGCACCTACTGGAACATAGAGCGTCCAGTTATAAAGAGGTCTTGGATTATCCGCATCAAAGACAGGACCGAAAGGACCGTCCTTGTAATCTTCGGAACAAAACTCCGGAGGGGTCATCCTGTTGCAGTACAGATTGTACTTTCCCATGACAGCAAAACGGAGGGAACCTCCACTTACCTTGTCCAAGGTAGAAGGCAGATACAGTGTCCTTTCGTAACGCCATTTCCTTGCACACTTGTCGTTAAAGGCATAGGTTTGTATTTCTGTCGTGCCTTCAGACACTCGAACAGGACCTATGAAGCGGCAGTCGCGGAAGGAATGTTCGCCTATTGTCTTTATTGTAGAAGGCAAGGTGAAATTCACAAGTGTGGCATACAAGAACATGTCTGCGGGTACGGTATCCACATTCGTCGGGAACTTGAATCCACGCAGTCTCTCCGGGTAGACATAATATGTACCGTCAAAATATTCAAAGCCCAAATCCGGTATCATGCCACCTTCTATCTCGCTGCCGCTGAGGTCTACTGAGCTTAGTCGCCCTGTGGCAACATACTTGCGGATGGCGATGAAGTCGTCTGCTGTCATTGTACCGAGGACACACAGCGAATCCAACTGCAAGGCTGCATCACCGAGCACAGACTCCAAAGACTGTCCGTTGAGGGTTACGGTCATGGCGTTGTATACGCCGGAATCTTCTGTTATGTTCTGGAAAGACGACCACGGGGCAGATGACCTGTAGGCTCCGGATGTTCCAACCGGCACACGGACTGACACACCGGACGGCAGACCGTAAAAGGCGTTGCCGTCTACAAGTTCACTCATGTTCAGATAGAGGGACGAGACATCGATACGCTTCAGTTCGTTGCAGTCGCCGAAAGCACCCGAACCGATGTGTATTACAGTTGAAGGGATCTTTACGTACTGAAGATTCGTTTTCGCAAATGCCTGGTCGCTGATATACTCCAGCTCATTGGGAAGGGTTATGTAACGCAGGTTGGTGCGTGCTTCGGCTTTGCCGTCTGAAGGCATGAACGCTTTTTCAGGGATGTAGTTTTCATAGAACGAGGCTTCGGACATGTCGATACCCGTAAGCACACCCTTTTCGATTATGTTGCGCAGGTTCTTGAAGTTGAAACTCCCTATGTCGCCTTTCAGAACGAGGGAGTCTACAGTGGAAAGCTCCTCGTCTGTGAAGGTTATAGACTTGCCGGCGCAGTCTTTACCGAAGTCTATTATCTTGACGACCTTGGACATTGAAGGAAGCAATGATGCGGACAGTGCCAATATGGCCAATAATGTTCTCTTCATAATCAATAATGTTTAAACGTTTAACAAAGGGTGTTTGACAATAGCCATACATCCATTGCAAAAGTAATGAATGTATGGCAAAAGGCAAAACTTTTTATCACTTTATTGCTTTAAAGGTGTCTATTATGTTACCACTTTCCAGCAAGGTTATCTGATAGACACCGTGCTCCATGTTGGGTATGGTTACCATATAACTTGACGAGCCTTGTTCTACAGGATAGTTCTTAACTGGTGAAACGGATGTCGTGGATGCAATCTGAAGATTCGTATTACTGCGGACAGGAGACGAGAACTCAACCTTAATTCCATTTTTATAGGCTGTATCCACGGATGAAATTACACTTGATTTAGGCACGGTCACCGTTTCATAGTTTACAGCTCCGTCCGATTCTGACTTCACTCTTACGGTGTACTGCTTCTCTGTAGCATTCACCGGAACACTGATGCTGGAACCTGAACCGATATAGTTACCATCAGAATCATACCATTCGTATGTTACGTCTTCACTGACTTCAGTAACGCTCAGTGTTCTTTTTCCTTCGCTGTCTGACAATGTCGTGGCACTAATTCCAATACGGTCGCGTGGAGCATTGATATATTCATATGTCTCTCCACCGAGGTAATTGCCATCCTTATCTGTAAGTGCGAGATTGACAGTATGTCTGACACTGTCTTCTATAGGTCTGTCTGCAACGAGGCTATATGCAAGTTCGACATAGTCATTATTGCCCTTTGACAGTTTTATGCCACTGACCTTACTGTTGTCACTCTTCAGCAAGAGAGCCTTTTCCGGATTGTTGTTATACTTGATGTCTACACCTGGAAAATCCTTCTGCTGCAATGATTGGAACATGTCTGGTGAGAATTTCAGTGAAAGTTCTTTCTTCACATTGCTGGCTTTGTTCTGCTGGGGAACTATGGCTATTGACAAGTCGTCCTTATCCGCAGACAATTCTCCAAGGTCTATTCTTACATTTTCTACACCCGTCAAGCTTTGGAACTTTTGAACGACGACATTCCTCTGGGCTATCTTATCGGTCGTCCAAATTTTAGCTATACTGGTTTCATCTTCCCAACAGTCCGGCATCCTGAAAGAACTGTCCGTTATGTAGGAAAGTAGACAAGCATGGAATTTTTCATCTTTTATCAGATCCCTCAGCAATCCTTTTCTGGGGTTCCATTCTATCTCAACTATTGCTGATTCTCCAGGATTGATGTCCTGTTCTATACGAACATTGTCTATGTAGCCGCCTGACGGCATTGGCTTGTCCTCTATCAGTCCTCTCCATTTGTCTTCAGTGATGGCAAATGAAGACCTTGCCCATGCCGTATGGACATACATGTTGCTGTCGTCGTCTTCTATATAAACATACGGCTTTGTTCCACGGTTCTTGACTCTTACATATATATAACATTTAGTATGGTCTTTAGTGAATCGTATATTTTCTGCCTCCTGATGCTCTATACCGTCATCGTTGAACCTTCCCCAGATGTCGGGACTGCTCCAGTATACGAAATTCCTGTCATAAGGTCTTATGCCCGTATCTCCTTTATAGTCGCAGATAAACAGGTCGACGGTGTCTTTCGGCAGACGGTCAAAAGCAAGTTCGTCCATGACGATGCCTGCAGGGCTGCTTATCTGTGGGGTCTCTTGGGCATAGGGGAACTTGCCGTTGGTATACATGTCTCTTGCTGCGGCATAGACGAATGCCTCAAACATTGAGATGTGACCGTCATTGTCATAGTCGGACTTGACAAGTCTGCCGTCTTTACCGTATCTATTTATCGCCGTCGTCCAATGATACAGGAACTCGTCATGTTCTCCGTCTGCGGAACCATACGACAGCTCGTCAGCGGCACAGGCAGTGGTTATCACGCGGTTTGTCTTCTCAAGTGTCTTTATAAACCCTCCTGAATAGCACTGGCCGAGCACGACGTTCATGTATTTTACATTTATGCCGTCAAGCAAAGCCGCCAGTTCCCTGTCATAGATTCTTCCGCCGTCCCAAAGGGAGATGTAAGGATCGCCACCCTTATCATAGCCGCCATGGTCGGCTACATAAAGGAAGAAGTTGTCCTTTGGGGTCAGCTTGGACGCAAAAGCATTCAGTGCGTTGACGACATTGGACTTTATGGCTGAGTTGTCTATATCCGGACGGTAGTCTCCGTCAAGGTCAATGGGTGAGGAGATGAAGTCACCGCCGTTTGAAGGGTTCATGTCCTTGCCGTCGCTCCTGCCGTCGGACATGAGGACGACGATGTTCTCCTTAGGTATCTGGTATTTGTTTCTTAATACCTTATATATATATGAGCAGTCGTTCCAATAGCGTTCTTCATTGGAGATGGGATCCACTCCACCGCTGAGGATAAGGGCATAGATCTTCTTGGCTATGAGATTGTCACGCATCGGGTGGATTTCGGGAGTAAAGGTGTTTCCTGGTGCCTTGTACACTGAAGATGTCTTGTCAAGGCGTTTCATCTTCATGTCCAATGGAGGACAGACGGAATCCACGATGTTCAGCGTGTAGTCCTTGCCTTCTATGGAACTGCTTGGGAAACTGTAATAAAGGTACTTGCAGCTGTGGTTCCATCCAGCTCCGGGATTTGTATCGACGAAGACAAGACGCGTGCTGGAAGAGGCGTCACCCTCAAGGTCTTCACTTATGTAGTATCTGTATTGGCCTTCCGTGTCGGAACAGGCCTTGCGCGACAATGACAGATAGTCGATGCTGTTCTGTGCATGCATGGACATGAAGGACAGCGAGAAAAGTATAGTCAATATTTTGTTCATAATCGTAGGTTTTTAGTTGTTGCTGACGCTTTGGAACTGCAGGTTCTGTGAGAACAGGACACTTGCATACGCTACTTGGACAAGACCGTAAAGCAGGTCCTTGTCCTTTACCGCAGCATTGGAATTGCGGATCTGGTATATGACCTTGCCTGTGTAGTCGTCAAGGTTTGTCAGGTTGGCATAGACTGCGGCATATATGTATTCTGCACAGAAGTCTATGCAGTCGGAATCTTCGGGGTTCAGTTCCTTAAGCTTCTCACAGTATTCAGGGAAGGTGTATTGGGACTCGTCTATTTTGCGGACGTTGTCTATGTCTATAGCAAGGTGTCTCATGTCGGGGGATGTAAGCGTGCCGGCCTTTATGTAGCCGGCTGACATTGACTGAAGACGTGTGTGGGCATCCCTCACAATGTTGACGGAAGGAAGCTTGTAACAGTCCCTGTTTCCAGAATAGATGGAATACTCTATGGCGTTATGGTATATGCCTATGCTGTCGGAATAGGCATAGATGTTGTTCATACCGTACACCTTGTGGGGATGATGTTCCTTCCAATAGGCTATAATGAGTTTCTTGGCGGTCATGGTGGCGAACTTTATAAGAGAAG
>URLQ01000029.1 GCA_900548745.1 uncultured Prevotella sp. | reverse complement strand
TATCGTTTAGCCCTTTAATTAAGGATTGCAGTTTCTCAATGATTTTGTTTTGGGTGGCAATACGCTCATCTATTAGTCGTAACAGTGTAGCTATTTTAGTTTGCTCCGCTTTGGATGGAATACCAACATAACACTCGGAAAAATTCTTTGTGCTGATGGAATAGATTTTTGTTCCCTGTGCTATTCGTCTAATCTGATTATGAAATGCGGATGACGAAAAAGCATATCCTTTGAAGCCGACAATAGTTTTATTTTTATTGTCTCGCCCATGAATTGTGTGTAAACCACAAACAATATCCTTATTATCAAGATTAAACAACTCAATGACTTTAGCAACCTCATTCGTATCTTCCGAAGCATCAGCAAAGGCTACATCTCCCTCTTTACACAATTCAAAGTTTTTAGGCATATTACCTTCTTTGACATTGGGTAGTTTATCTCTTCTCAAATCCACCATAGTAGGAAGCCCAACATGAATGAGTCCATAATGTAAGTTCATCATGGCTTTCTCCCCATATTCAAGTTGTTCCCAACTCAGAGAATTGGTTGAATAGAAATCCAATAGCTCAGACACTTTACATATTTCCCACTCTCCACTAAATTTAGGGAATCTCAAATGGGGAACATTAAGGACTTTATTTTCGTTATTATCTGTCATAATCATTATTCTTTATCGGGATTGATATCAAACGGCAACAATTTGTCGCCATTATTAAACCGGTCGAAATCAGAGATAAACGAACGGTCTTGAATCACTTTATATTTTTCATACTCACCATACGCCTTCTCTCGTGCTTCTTCTTGAGAAACTTTACCAGCTGAATCTTGTACTTGATAGTCCATTGTAGCAAGAAACTGTTCAAGACGCTGCTTCCATTCGGCCATCGTTGTAATGATATGGCGTTGGGCACGCTGCTCTGCAAATTCAAGAAATACGTTAGTTATGCCGTTGAGTTCTGAAACCTCTTTGTCTGACAAGTAGTTCTTTGCCACAATCGTATCAGACTTCTGGACTCTGCCATCGGGAGCTTTCTTCCAAGTGGTCAATCCCATGTGCGGCATTTCCGAGTCGGCACGTTCATATACTATTTCGGCAGCGGTACGATGAGTTACAGCCAAGTGCATCATATTTTGCACCATCTTGAAGAACAATTTGGTACAATCCGATTTCGAATCGTAATCGGCACTGCATTCGGCATAGATGTCTGTTATCTTTTGGTAGTATCTGCGCTCTGATGTGCGTATCTCACGAATACGCTCCAGCAAATCATCAAAATAATCTTTGCCAAAGTGTTTTCCCTGCTTCAAGCGTTCGTCATCAAGGGCATATCCTTTAATAATAAACTCCTTCAATACAGATGTAGCCCAGATACGGAATTGAGTGGCCTGATAGCTATTGACACGATAACCTACCGCAATAATGGCATCCAAATTATAGAACAGAGGTGTACGTTCTACATCCCGTTCTCCCTCTGATTGAACTATCCCAATTTTTCGGATAGTTGCCTCTTTTGTAAGCTCGCCTGTTTCGTAAATCTGACCAAGATGATAGTTGACAGTCCGTACATCCACCCCGAACAAATCGGCCATACGCTTTTGTGACATCCAAAATGTTTCACTGTTGAATATCACTTCTATTCGTGCCTCGCCTTGCGCCGTTTTATACAGCAAAATGTTAGAAATCAACGAATTTTGCATCAATTCGTTTGTCGAAATTGTTCGAGTAAAATAATCGCGAGCTTGTTGTACCAACACTTTTTGGGCATCGGCATTTTCGGCAACAATCATACACGCCATACGCGAAAGACGGAAGATATTGACCTTACGGAATGAGCCGCTTCCAATCCTTACCATATCAACCGCTTGGTTGAAATGGTCGTCTACATTCATTCCTTTTTCACCTGCCACCTTGATAGCCTTGTCTATGACTCTTTGGAATTTCCAATAAGCCGAATAGCCCATAGCAGCGCACAGGTCGCGAGAACTCCAGTATTCGTTTCCGCCCTCATCCTGACGGCGTATATTGTCGAATGATGGACGCATTTCGGGGATGTTGTCTATCTCTGCCATAGTGTAATTATTCAACCAGTCCCAATTCTTTCAAATAGCCTTCTATTTCCTTATCCAGTTCGGCTCGCTTGGCTTCCAATTCCTTTATTTCAGCCATGACTGCTTTGATGTCAATAGGCTCTTCTTCCTCAAAAGTATCGACATAGCGAGGAATATTCAAATTATAGTCATTTTCGGCAACCTCCTGCAACGTAGCAAGATGACTGTACTTTTCAATTTCCTTGCGGTCACGATAGGTTTCTACAATCTTCTGTATATGCTGAGGGCGGAGTTTGTTCTGGGTCTTGACCTTTTCAAACTCTTTGCTGGCATCAATGAACAAGATATTATCGTCTTCCTTACGGCATTTCTTCAATACGAGAATACAGGTCGGAATACTTGTACCATAGAATATATTGGCTGGCAAACCGATAATAGCATCGATATAGTTTTTCTTCTCTATCAGGAAGCGGCGTATAACACCCTCTGCATTCCCTCGAAACAGAACTCCGTGCGGAGCAACGCAAGCCATCGTACCACCTTCATTGAGGTGATGAACCATATGCAGAATAAAAGCATAGTCGGCTGTTTTCTTAGGTGCAAGTCGTCCTGCTTTACTGAAACGGTCGTCGTTGTTGAATTTGTCGGCAGCACTCCATTCGGCAGAGAACGGAGGATTTGCAACCACTGCATCGAACTGCATATCATCGAATGCGTCCCATTCAAGCGTATCGCCATTCTCTATTTTGAAGCTGCTGAATCGGATACCGTGCAGCAACATATTCATTCGGGCAAGGTTGTAAGTAGTCGGATTTTTCTCCTGTCCATAGATATATGCCGCCTTACCGATACTTGCTGCACGGAGCAATAGTGAACCACTACCGCAAGTAGGGTCGTAAACATTACGCAAACGGTTATGCCCAAGAGTAACAATCTCCGCCAATATGCGGCTGACCTCTTGCGGAGTATAGAACTCACCGGCTTTCTTGCCTGCGCCGGCTGCAAACTGGCTAATCATATATTCGTAAGCATCGCCCAAAATATCAATTTCTTGCGAGGCCTCTACACCAAAGTCAATATCGTCCAATGCAAGAAGCACATTGCTGACGAGCGTGTTTTTATCATCTGCTGTTTTTCCCAATTTAGGCGAAGCCAAATCAATGTCCGAGAACAATCCGCCAAAATCCTCTTCACTATCCTGTCCCAAAGTGCTGTCTTCTATACGCTTCAACGAGCGTTCCAACATAGGAAGAACATTTTCTTTCCGCTTGATAGCCTCAATTACGGACGAAAACAAGAACTTCGGTTCAATGAAGTAGCCTATATTTTCCAAGCACTGGTTCTTAACCTCTTCCTGCAATTCCGGTGCATCCGAATCGGTCATTTCCCATAATTCCTTGAATGTAACTTCATCATCATCCAACGCACTGTTAGCGTATGTTTCTATCTTCTCCGACAGGTATTTGTAGAAAATGAATCCCAAGGTAAAATACATAAAATCGCTTGCCGACATATTGCCACGCAAACGGTTTGCGACCTCCCAAAGCTGGTCACGGAGTTTCTGTTGCAGTTCTTCGCTCATATCTTTATTGCTCTATATTATCTTGTTTACATCACTTTCCGGCAATGGTATATTGCTCTCTATTATACTTCTCAGGTCATCTAGCACTTTCCCTTTATATGAGAAATATTTTGCCCCTTGATATGCACCCGATGTATTCCGTTTCTCTTCCGGCATAAACGTACCGACAAAAGGGGACAATTTATAAATACGACCTTCGTATTCAACGGAATCATCGCTTGCCACCTTGACTTCCGTATCCGTAGGAATAAAGGTAACGCATTCCCCTATTTTAATACCGACCATGCTGAATTTGAAACGACCTCGCTTTACGGTTCGCTTCTGCACGACAGGCAATGAATCTTTTTCGTTATGGCAAACCGGTTTATTATCTACATAGACCGTAACAACCGCATCATCAATCATCTTGGCTATGTCATTGAATATATCCAAAGCTATTTGTGGCGGCACATTGAAAAACTCCCGATTCTGACGAATACGCAAATCCGTCAACCGATCAATAGTCTTGTGTACATGCTTTTCAACATCGTTATATTTGACCGTCTGAATGGTTGCATAAATCTCAAAAGGCAACGGAACAGCCGTGTTGTCAAGTTCCTTGGAACGTATATCTACAGGCCGCGCACTTTTACCGATCTTGACCCAATCCTCACGAAAACTTGGATTAGTCAAGATATACACATATCCGGGTTCATTTGTCTTTACCATATCAGTATTTCTTTTAATCCCAACTGAAAGTGCGTATGATATTACGCAATCTGTCTAAAATCCTCGTCAACGCCTTTCTCGTCTTTATCAATCCGAGATGCTTCTCTTTCAATGCTTTTTGTATGATTTCCGGCTGCTCTTTTTGCAGGTAGTCATATTCTTTGAGGAAGTGATTCAATACCGATGACGATATTTCCTCTTCCTCAGCCAATGAGTTGACGGCATTTTCTCGCTCAACGGCAATATAGTGGTTCAACCGTTCTTCCAAATCGCTTGTACCGTCAGCTTTGTCTCGCTGAATCATGAAGTTTTCCTTATCGTCATCCACATTCTTTTGAATGAAACCATCGATAAGTTTGGCTTTGCTGCGCATTTCTGCGTCTTTAATCATCGTATCAATGATATTCTGACGGCGTTCTGCGTAATCGGCACTATATGGGTCAAGTTCTGCAATGAGTTCAAGGATATATGCCACATTGATAATGTCGCTATGTAGGAGTTCAAGGCAGAAATCCACATCACCGAAGTCTCCGTCATCCGGAACATCTGTATCATCATCCGGTTTGGGTGACGGTGCTGGATCAACGAGTGCAAAAGTATCATGGATATCAAGATACTTACTCCTGAAATCCATAAACTGCTGTTCCGTCATGCCGAGATCATCAGCTTCTTCGCTATAATCCTCATATATTTGAATCTCTGCGTGTTTACGGATAATATCACGAAATGCCAAAACAAACTCTTTCTTAGCCGTTTCGCTCTGCAAAAGGTCTATGCAGTTTGTGTCCGGGTATTTCTTCAGAAAATCGGATGCAAGTTCCTTGTATTCCTGTTTGATTTCTTCAAACGGAGGTCGCACTATTTCTTCCGGATTGTTGCTGTTACTGAATAATTTGATAGCAGCATCCACATTGCTCTTCAAATCACGGAAACATACAATCTTTCCGAAGCGTTTCTTTTCGTTCAGCACACGGTTCGTCCGGCTAAATGCCTGCAACAAGCCGTGGTATTCCATGTTCTTATCTACATAGAGCGTATTAAGTTTCTTGCTGTCAAAACCGGTAAGGAACATTCCGACAACAAGGCAAAGATCAAGCGGCTTCATATCGGCTCGCTTCTTTTTCATGCGCAGGTTGATGTCATCGTAATATGCACGGAAGTTCTCAGTCGTAAACGATGTGCCGAACATTTCGTTATAGTCATCCATGATGGCTTGCAGCTCATCGACTTCGCCTGCACTGTCATTCAGATAAGAACCTGTACCCATTCCTGTCAGTTCATCATCCTGACTTCCATTGGCTGCATAGGTAAATACTGCACCTATACGAATCTTAGGATTCAGTTCCTTGAATATCTTGTAATAACGGATAAGCATCGGCACTGACTGCACGGCAAACAGCGCATCGAACTCTCCGTCAAATGTTGACTTATTGAAATTATTAAGGATGAATTGGGCTATTTCCGTCATGCGATTGGTACTGCCGTTCTGCACCTCCTCACTGCCATGATAGTATTCCACAAGAAAACCGAGAACATTCTCATCAGCAATGGCATCCTTAATCAGATAGCGATGCAGGCAGTTGCCGAACACCTCTTTGGTCGTATGACCATCAACTGCATTCTCTGTAAATATTGGAGTTCCGGTAAATCCGAATATCTGGGCATTATCGAAGAATTGCATAATCTTCTTATGACTCTCCCCGAAATGGCTACGATGGCACTCATCGAATATCATCACGATACGAGAATGGCGTATCGAATCTATTTTGCTGCTATACCATGTCTTGCTTACGGCTGCATTGAGTTTCTGAATAGTGGTAATGATAATCTTGGAGTTGCTATGCAGACGTTTTACCAACTCGTCCGTATTGTCCGTACCGTCAACGGCTCCCGGTTCAAAGGCTTCATATTCCGACTGTGTTTGTGTATCAAGGTCATGGCGGTCGACAACGAACATTACCTTATCTACATCATCTAACTCCGAAACGAGTTGCGCAGTTTTGAATGAAGTCAAAGTCTTTCCTGCCCCTGTTGTATGCCAAATATAACCGTTATCATTGGAGTTCTGCACTCGATCCAATATCTTTTCTACTGCATAGAACTGGTATGGGCGCAACACCATCAAGCATTTATCACCTTCATGTAATACGATGTACTTTCCGATAATCTTACCGAGCGTACACTTTTCCAAGAAAAACACAGCAAACTTATCCAGTTCATTGAATGGCAGGTTTGCCGCATCCGTCCAGTTGAATGTAAATTTATATCCGCCATTGGGATTATTGGCGAAATAACGAGTGTTCACACCATTGGAGATGACAAACAACTGAATATAATCGAACAACCCATGAAAGGATGTCTTATGATAGCGTTGAATCTGATTGTATGCCTGTTTGAGTTCTACTCCCCGACGTTTCAATTCAATCTGAACTAAAGGGAGACCATTGATAAGAATCGTCACATCATAGCGACACTTCTTTCGTCCCTCCACCGTAATTTGGCTCGAAACCTGAAATTCGTTCTGACACCATTGGGTACGATTAAGAAACTCTACCCAAATGCGCTGTCCGTTAGCCGTATCAAGAGGATATAGGTCGCGAAGCTTCTTTGCTTTTTCAAAGCGAGTACCACCTTCCAGATAGATTAATATCTTCTCGAACTCTTCATCCGTAAATGAGTTACGGCCAACTTCCGCCAGTTGTTTCTTGTTGTGAATTTCCAACTGCCGCTTGAAATTGGCATAAAGATTATCTTCTTCGGTAATCTGAACATACTCGTAGTCCATTTGCCGAAGTGTGGCTATCAGTCCGGCTTCCAACGCCGCTTCGCTCTGTATTGACATATTCTTGCGCCCTGTTATGGTGTTATTACTTATCTATTCCGGCTTGCAGTATTCTGATACCTAATGCATTTTCTATCTTGCACAAGGTTTCTAATGACAGATTCTCGCGACCTTTCAACACCTTGGAGACATATTGCTGAGTGCAATTCATCTTCTCGGCCAACGCTCGTTGTGTCATACCAAGTTCCTCCATTCGGTTTGACATAGTTGCAGCGATAGCTTGCGAATGACACATCCACTTTTCGTCTTTATTCTCCTCCGTTCCTTCAACCAATCCTAAAACCGTGTCTATCTGTTTTTCAGCCATTGTATACATCAAAAAATACCTTTGCCTTACTCTGTAGGCAAAGGTAGTATAAATAATCGAGATGACACAACTTTCAGGTTGTTGATTGATTTTTTTTGAGCAAAGAATATTCCTATTTAATTGCTGTTATCCTTAAATCATATCTACGGCTACCAGCATCAAGAGCAACATCATACTCTTTCAGTCCTTTTTCAACTGCAATCAGATGTAATTCATCCTTATCCTTTGGGATTATATCTGGACCATAATAAATTGCATTCAAACATCCGACATCTGGAATTGATGCATAATTATTCTCATCCTCTAAGTTATAATACAGCATTCTCCATTCATGTTCATGTTCGTATTCTTTTTGGTCCTTATAAAGATAAGATCGATACCAATATAATTGATTGACTGATATCATGGAAGACAAAAAGTTCAACCAATTTTTATCTCCAACTTGCTTAAAATACTCGTAAGTATGAATATTTCCCTCATCCAATGTAACGTCAGGTCTTAATTCAGTATAAATCACAGGAAAGAGATTTACATCCATTCCCAATGAGTTATATTTAAAAATACATTTTCTAAGATCGTATTCTAATGCAAATCCCTTATACCCATCAGCATATCTATCCCACATATATTTTGACTGTACACTTTCTGTAAAACATGCTATTTTTGCACTATTTCTCGGATTTCTAAAACGCGACTCTTGCTTTTTTATCGCAGACCCAATGTTGTTACAAAAATCCATATATTCATCTGTCAATATTTTATCTATAATTTGTTCATCCGTATATCCACACTCTCTGTAGTAACATATTTGCGTTGCCTTTTCTGCCCTTATATCAGAGGATTTCTGGGTTATATGCGACAATGTTATGCGCAATGCATCCTTTAATGCCTTTTTTAAATCTTCGCGAATTTTGTCTTGATCTATATATAAATATGAATCATACTTATCCGGAAACATTCCTGCATGGCATAATGAAATAGTTCCGGATTTTAATGATTCAATAGTATAACCTTTATCGTCTATTTTACGATATCTAAAAAGTTTTTCTGGAATATTAGGAAGTATCAATTTGTAAATATTACTCCATACATCTGAAGTTGCAGCTTTATCTATATTGAACGGAATATAGGATTGCTCTATAATTTCCTGAAATTGTTTTCTAAAATCTAGCATCTTTAAGTCGTGAATTGTTATATCCTTTTATTTCATTAACTCAATAACATCTTCTGGCAACATTGCATTCCCAGCATCATCTTTCGGAGCACTCTTAAGAAACAGCACCGGAACGATGGTGTAGTTCTTGATAAATAGTAACAAATTAGCTTTACGGAGAAGTTCGCCTGTCAGTTGTTTGCCATTCTCTTGGGTTGTCCATTTGCATTCGTCAACCAGCAGATACTTTTTATCGAGCGATTCTGCCATCACATCAAATTCAACTTGTTCCGGCTTTTTGTCCTCATTGAGAAATGGGTAGCGCCTTGGTTATCGGCATTATGAAGTAACTCATACACAAAATGTGCTTTGTCTTTATAAAGATTCTGGGCGATTTCCAATGCTCCACGATACATAGGATTCTTGAAGATTGTCCAAGCCTCCCGACCTTGTTTACTGAGTACCTTGAAATATAATTCCTCCTCCTGATTCATAACTGCTCCTTGATTTTTCTGATGACGTCTTCCACCTCTTCGGTCATTATTGCACCATTTTCATGATCGCAAGTCGTGAAAAGATTTTCTCCGAGGGTATAACCTATTTCCTCGTAGAATTTTAGTTTACGCTCCCATGAAGCCTTGTATTCCGGAACGACAAGCATTCCCAGATGTTCCCAGATGATTCTATCACCCCATGGGGTTTCAAAGGAAAAGTCGGGAATGCATCGGTGGCCATTTTCTTCCAGTAGTTGCTCGTACTCAAATTCCACCCCAGCATTTACCAATTGGTTTACAATTACAACTTCTGACTTGCTACGCACAAACAGACCTTTCTTGGCTGTTCCATGAATCAGGCCCTCAACATAAGGAATATTAAGACGTTCGGCTCGAACGGAATAGTCAAATAGATTGGTATTTCGTCGCGCGAGCACTGAGGCTTGTGGTTTAGTAAATTCTCTCAACCAACCAATAGAATCTTGAACAAGCAGGACTACACGCTTCTTTGCTCTGGTAAGAGCTGTATATATCAACTCACGACTTAAAATGCGGCCGGTTTTGGGCAATACCACAAAAACCGTATCAAAATCGCTGCCCTGACTTTTATGGATTGTAATAGCGTATGCAAGCTCAATAGCAGCATCCTGGTCTTCCCCTTTATCTCCCCTGAAGCCGAAGGTTTCATGAGGTATGCCAACATACATAACATTGATATGTCCTTTATTTATAGACTTAACAAAGCCTATCTGGCCATTGGAGAGAGGATATTTTTCTTTTGATGGATAGGATTCTCGTAATATATTTTGAAGTTGAATGACTTTATCATTCTTATATATCTTCTGGGTTCCGATTTCCTGATAATCCCCTTTGCGATTGATATTATTTCCAACCCATGACTGAAGATAGGAATTCAGTTGATATGTACCCCATGCGGGATTTATTACTGGAGCAAGAATCTGAAGATTTTCGAGCGCTGCCGGATCTGACTCAAGCGATTTTAAGTCGTCAATACCTATTTTTTGCTTCAAGGATTCTGGCAGTTCGACATCGGAACAAGCGAGTTCCTTGCAAATTGCACCCCTAAGGATTTGAGGCAGATCCTTTTCATCGTTCCAGTAATAAACTGAAAGATCGCCTTTGAGATTCTTGCTTTCGATTTTCCAAAATATTTCATCGGCAAATTTCTCCGGTTTGTTTCCACTGAACCAAGAGGCCAAAGTCAAGACATCTGAATCTCCACTGGCTATTGTGCGCACAACGGTGCGGAGATAGGTAATGGCAGATTTCAGATTGGCGTCCGCGTCATCACAATTAAGATAATGGCATAAATCCGAGAAAGCCCTGCCCGGACCTATCGGAGGTAGCTGATAGGGGTCTCCGATAAGTATTATTCGGTTTATGAACTTCAGGTCAAGCGACATAATAAGCGCATGAAACGTGTCGGTAGTTAGCATCGAACATTCATCAATGATTATATTCTTAGCACGTGAGTATTTGCGCGAGTCTTCAGTTAGACGCGGTTTCATGTTTTCAAAATCGAAGGCGCCGAGACTGGCAAGAAACTGAGCTACGGTTTTTGAACTCACATTTTCGGCCATATTACTGAGCCTTACTCTCGCCTTTCCAGTGGGAGCCAGCAGCAGAACGCCTTCTGCTTTTATCTTGTCAGAACAGAGAAAGGATCTCACTACGGTAGTCTTACCGGTACCTGCGCCTCCCGTGAGAACTGAAAGGCGCTTTTTGTCCATCATTTCAAGAGCTTTGGCCTGCTGCTCAGTAGCCTGTTGACTGCGCTCGTTTGTAGGATCATAATTCTTGTCTGACATAGCGAGGGATAGCCAGTCCTCACCGGTAGGCTTCTTAACATCTCTCTTTGCTCTTTCTCGTAGCACTTTCCGAAGAAACTCCTCCATTTGATAATATTCCTTGAGTTGGATAGCAGTAGGGTTCTCATCAGGAACATAATCGAAGGATACTTCAAAAAACTGGCGATGTGTGAGAAGTATGTTTTTCGGGAGGCGAGCTTTGTCTTCTTCCGTCATTATGTCGCGCAGATAGTCCTCCATCTCTTTTATTGACACAAGGGTATCACCATCTGTTAGAACGGAATAAAGCCTTTCAACGACTAATGATCTAAGGCGTCGAGTATCCAAAATGGACTCCGCTGCGAACGGAGGCACTGGAACATTATCACCCTGAATTGTTGGGTCGGGGAAGGCTCCAAGATCAATTGTACGCGTTGAAACTTTCTCTATAAAATTCCGAGCGCACCATTCGCTGATGAGGTATGGATTGCTTAGTATATCAGACTCTACATCATCTATAAAATGCTCAATAACATCGGATTCAAGTTCAAATCTGGATAAAGTGATAAGACGCTCACGTACATTACTTGTTTGGCCCTCCCAACTTATTCGATACGTAGGAAGAGACGAGTTGTAAACAGCACTATCAACTTTGATTTCCTTATTTAGCAACTTTTCAAAATGCCCCCAGGGATTGTCTTTCGGTCCACATCCTTTTTTTCGCAGGTCGCTTTCAATCAGATTGCCATAATCTATTCCCAGCGCTTTAAGTGCTGAAGCGAATGAAGGGAAGGGAGTGATTTGTTTCTTGACATGCTCAATACGGGCATCAATCCACCTGAGTTGACATTGCCATCCCTCGATTGAGCCAGCCAAGCCATGTCGAATTACTGCCTCCAACGAACGCCGAGCAGCTTCAAGAATCAATAGCATTGAATGATTGCTTATAAAATCACAACCATATGATAGTTCATCAAATATCTTTCCGCTACTGTCAAATTTATCCAGCGATAATTTGATCTCATCAAGAGCCTGTATCTTTGACAGACCCTTCCCTTGGAATATATTCTCATCCAACTCCAGATATTCTTTATAGGGGAGAATGAAGCCGCGAGATTCTTTCAGGTCTGGGCGAATGGAATGAGAGAACATTATCTCCCATAAGGGATATGTATAATCGGCAGTTGTTTCGTAGTCTTGAACACCACAATTTTTTACTATATCCCCCATTCCCACAATCATTCGTAAACCTTCATCGTCAATCGGATTGCCTTTCTTACAATAAAAGACGCATATCGATTCCTCGGTTATCTCTGAGCTGAACCATTTAAGCACATCATACAATCGCTCAGGATTATAAACCCAAGCCGAACCGAAAGGTGCACTTTCGGCAGGGCGAAATTCAGGATGCTCCTTGCTAAGGTCTTTCTGTGCATCCATATTCAAGTAACGGAATGGTATTCCAAGAGCTGAATAAGCTGGTATCATTACTTTTGTAGGTAATAACTTAGAATGTGGATTGTCTGAATTCCAAGCATATATGTGAATAAATTCACGCTCATAAGCCTTGTAATTCATGAATCCCCCATTCTCTCCAGCACAAGCAGGACGTTCTTTTGTAGTTAATTTAGACCAGTCGATTCCACACGACAACTGCTCACAATCTACTTTTGAGTTGACAATATTAGGTAGTTGTTTACAGAATGTATTACAACGAGGATTTGCACATACATGCGAATTCCAACCATTGTCGTGCCAAGGTACTCGAACAGATATATGTTTCATTTTTTTAATCTTTTTACAATGTTAAATTATTGTTATGCAAAATCATTATTACAATTATAAACTCATCTAACTGAAACTACTCCATCTTACATCGCTCATCCAACACTCCGGCAAACATATCCATCTCTCTCTTGGAAATCCCCAATCGTGTTGCCAATTCTCGCCATCCTTTTATAGCTTCAGTTACCTCAACAACAATCTTTTCTGCTGTTGTACGGTTTAGCATATAGTCTTCGCAAGCATCCAGCAAAATACCCAGTTCTGCCTTATTGGAGGTTGATGAGACAAGCAGACTCTGATACTCATTCAAAGTAGGGTTCATGTCATATGCAGGAGAAAGCGTCCAACCTTTTGCAGTCAAAAGAAAACCATGATTACGGAAATGATCATCGCTATTACCAATGCAGATATTGAAAGCCACACGGCGATAGAGTTCCTGCAGATTCTCTTCCACATTCGTGCAGTTCTGGATTATGAAATCGACTATATCCAGATAACCATGCCCTGTAGTTGCATTGTCACCGTCATTGAGTCCCAATAAAGTCATTGCAGAAGCAAAGTGAATCCGTTTCCCCTCTTGGGTTCTGTCGAAGCGTTGAGAAAGCAACGTGTGATATTTCTTTCCTGTTGCCAGCACTTTGGTCTTTGCGGCATTTATACCGGCTTTTGCAGCAAGAAGGTGACTGAAATGCTCCCAAAGTCCGGCATCATAATCATCCTTGCGAGAAGGGAACTTGGCTATATAAAGCGTTTTATCCGTGTCTATCACACTGGCTTTAGGTCTTGCACCTCCCAATGAAGAACCGGGCTGCACGAGTTGGGCAACCCATTTCCTGTCAGGCAGGACATTCCCCTCTTCACTTTTCTCAATTTCCGCACTGGCCGCAATCAACTCCCTTATATCCGCCAGAGGTGGGATTTTCAACAACTCACTTACATTTATAAATCCTCCGTCTTTTAACTCCTTGAAACGGAAAGCACCCATTCGGGAAAAGTCATCGATACCAGTCAAAAAATCGAAAGAAGATAGTCTCCGTACCGGTCGCCCCTCTTCCATCGCAGCAATCTGCTCACGTCGCAACAACAGCGTTCGTCCCCAACGATCCGGCAAAGCATCCGAGAAACATCCGAATATATCTTTCTCCGGTTGCGTATATTGCTGTCCCGGATAATTATTGAGGTCATCACTCAGAAATAAATCTCCGTGTTTCTTCAGCCATTCATCGCTGAAGGTAAAGCAATAGCTGTCCGAGCCACGAAGAGATTCATAGCCTAACTCGCCAACGAGTTCTGTCTCGTTGAGCCAGTCAAAATCGGCATAAACATATAACATCTTCATCGTTTACTCCTTTTTTGAGGCACGTTCCCTTGTCTTCAAACTCAAATCCTGCAAGGCTTTTCCCAATTTATCTTCTTTGGCTAGCCACAGAATATCATCGTCCAGTTGCAGAGCATAGAGCACTCGCAAATAAATTCCGATTGCCACAGTCGGCGCACCTTTCTCTATTCGGGACACAGTCAACGGAGAACAGGTGGCACGTTCTGCCACCTGAGCTACGCTCAAATTCCTGCGCAAGCGAGCCAGTTTAATCTGCTCTCCCACAACTGACATTTTCTGCTCCAACTTTCGGGGCAACTTGGTTCCCATTGTATTCTTTGTCATATTAACTCATCATATAATATGCAAAGATACTACTTTATATCTATTTAATGATGTATTGCGGACGCAAAAATCACAAATTCAAAAGATACGACTATTAAATACTGATTTTGCTACCAAAATAGAGATTTCAAAGAAGCAGACTTCTACCTTTATCTATGATTATTTCCAAGATAAAAGCCAGCTTCTTCAATTTAAGCATCACTCGATGGGCTTCACCAATTCTTCATCCTGCCATTCCGCAAGAGAAACAATCGCATTGTATTGCTCCAAAGTCAAATCCGATTCACTATCGTCTGAGCATTCGTATTCCCACGGCAGTTCGTAAACAGTACCTTCTTCCTGATAACCCATATAGTTATGGTACGTATTAGGAATTAACCGCACATAATCTTCTTCGCGCAGAATCCTCAAAAGTTTCTCGGCATCACGAATCAATAATGGCACTCCGACCTTATATAGAGCAGTGGCAACCTCAATGGCCAGCTCGACATTTGCCGAGTAGCTATTAGAAACAACTATCATCCAACCCTGCTGTGGCACCTTCGATGCAATGATGTTCAAGCGCGAAAACCCCAACTCGCCATAGTGGTCTGTTGCAAACCGTATAAAATCCTCCGGGCTGTCAATGTCATAGAGTTTATCTACATCTACGAATTTCACTCGTTTGTAATAGACTACATCTCGCAGTTCTTCCGGGATATTCGGTTGTTCTTCGTAGAGACGGTTTCCAATACTTCGCTTCCGGTAGTATGCCTCATAAGCCTCGTTAGCGATACGATAATATGTGCAATATTGCCGAATGGTCATAGTCTTCAGATGAAGTGCGGAATGTTCCTTCGCAGAATCCTCCAAAGCCTTTATCGCTGTTTCCCGATCTTCCACATTAATCTTAAAGCTCGGAGCTATCCTATTGAGTTCCTTTCGTGCAATCCGCCCAATCCGTTGCTGGCACGGCAGATTGTGCGCCACATAGTCGTTGAACCCATCAGGATTTGCAACAATAACATCAACCAGCCTCTGCAAATAGCAGAAAAGTCGGGCAAGGGAATCCTGATACCATCCGTCATCTGATTCTCCGTCGGCACAAGAGGAGCGATTTGTTATGACGAAATGCGCATGTTTTCGGTCTGTAATGCGAATCGACCGGAACTCTTCGTATTTATAAGAGGTAACATGAAACCACTGCGTTTCCGTTGGATTGAACGCAAGCCAGTCCGCAAGGAAGGCTTCTTTGCTTTGATACTCTCCCGAAGCAATCAGTTCCTCGACATCACCCCATTCCTCTGGAGTGGGTCGCGGTACCACAATGTAGAAGCCACGGTATTCATCATCCCCCATTACGGTAAGTTGCTCGAACTGATGCTGAATTTCAACTAGACGTTCCAGCATATTGCCGCTAACTGTGATTTCACAATGACGCATTTCACCCATTGCTTCTATATGCGAAGCGTTCAAGCCAACCTCATTTGCCAAATCAATAAAGAGTTTTCTATCTATTATTCTTTCATCCATTGCTTAATGCTCATTAAATTTCAACATGCTTTTTCGGATCAAACCCATTCACAATGTGCTCATTCGCAAAAATATATCCCATCTGATTACAGATTACTTTTGTACTACCAATCTCTGTGTCTATATTGGTATGTGAATGTCCATAAATCCAAATATCTATCCGACTGTTGGCAATCCAATCACCATATTCGCTAGCAAATGCACTATTCAGTACGGAGTTCTTGTGCTGTGGATCAATCACCTCCAAAGTAGGCAAATGATGAGTAACCACCACAATATGACCAGCCGTGCTCTCTTCGACACTTTTCCGGATAAAATCAATACAGGTCTCATGCATCCGATTGAATTCCTCTACCTGTAGCAATTTTCCGTCAAATTTGATTTGGCGAAAGTCATTCATACCTTTCCACACGAAATACTCGTCATTCGGGTTAATCCGTGACCATAGCGTACTCAGGACAAAATCGGTATCATCGATACGGATTACCTGATTCTGATAGAACCCTACATTCTCACGGAACATCCACTTCCATTGTAGCCCTCGTTCCATCACGTCCGAATAATTATAGTATTCGTGATTGCCGGGAACAATCAGAACCTGCCTGTAATTATCCGAAGCCCATTTCCAGAATTTCATCATAGGAGCTATTCTATCCCTAAGATAGAATATATCTCCAGCCAAAACCAGCACGTCACCGGTAACAGGTAATTCATTATGCTTTAAATATCTGCTGTTCTCCCTGAACTCCAGATGTAAATCGCTCATGTATTGTATCTTCATTGCTCTTTCATTTTTAATTGTTCAACTTGTTTTTCAATAATTATCTTCATCTGTGCAAATGAAACCGGCATAAAGTTGTTGTTTTCAACACCTACGTCATATTGTGTAGGATAGAGATACTGAAGCCGGGCTGCATCAATTCCAGTGTTATTCTTCCTCGTATGCACATGGCCGAACAGTTGCCATACATCTTTATAGCCGCCATCAAAGCACAGAAACGGATAGTGATTCAAATATATCTTCTGTTTATCCACTTCTATATGCATCTGCATGGTCACATGCTCAAACCTATCGACATACCCCTGCCTCAAGTTCTTTAAATCATGGTTGCCGAGAATCAGATATATCTTGCCATTCAATCTATCAAGAATTTTAGTCCATTCAGCTGAACCGCCCAGACAGAAATCACCCAAGTGAAAAACAGTATCATCCAAGCCAACTGTATTATTCCAATTGGAGATAATCGTTTCATTCATCATTTCCACATCCTCAAAAGGTCTGTTGCAGAAACGAATGATATTTCCGTGATAAAAGTGGGTATCAGATGTAAAAAATACCTTACTGCCATCAAATTTATAATTCATTTCTTCTCAATTTATGTGCATCGCTGCACGTTAATAATCTGTTTGTCAATCACCCATCAGACGGAAATGACAGAAAAGCATCGTAAGATAACTGTCACAAATGGGTATAAAAACAAAATAGTTGGAAAGTTCGGTAAAGACTCTCCAACTATTCAGTTTATATTTTCAATCAGGGGTAGAATAAACTACACCATGCTATGTTCTTCGTTGGAAAGTATTTATAATACAAGGTTCAATGCCAAAGACATGAACACACAGTACAGATTCAGGGCGTTTGTTACCCCAAATTGTGACCTTCGATAATATGTTCATGCTATTTCTTTGCATTGTTAGTTTTTATATCGTTTCAAACTCAGCGCAAAATTAGCAAATAAATTCCATATCACACATCGCTTTCTGAGAAAATCCACGTAACCTTTTGCCTATATGCCGCATAATAAAAACTGAACCTATGCAATTAATACACAGATTCAGTTCCTTATCATTTAGCTCACTCCATTGATTCCCGAATAATCCGCCGAGTCTCTTTCTTATACTCCTTGCGGTCATATTCGAATCCCCTGCACATCCAACAGCTACACGGAGTACCTGTTGTTTTGTAAACTTGTGCCCATTTCTCTTTTGCCAATTCAAACCAACGGGGATGCTCATAATAGCTTCCATCCTCACGAATGATGCAATGACCATAAGCGGCATAAAGAATCATGCGAGCCTTAAACACACGAGCCATTTGTTGGCGTCTCCAAAATTTGTTTCTTTTGTCCATCGTCTCTTTCTATTAAAGTTAGGATGAACGATGATGTTACTTTGGTGAGACTTAATATATCCATAGAATTATACTTTTAATAATCAAATTATTGCAGCTGTATATCATTCTTAATCTTCCATCTGATTAGAGAGAATCTTCATCATCCTCTTCCTCAAAACCTTCTGATGCATTTGCTATCAGTGCCTTCCCTATTTCCAATTGTAGGTATTTCGGAAGACGAAGCAGTTTTGCCATAAGATGGCTATAAGTGAACTCTACTTTAGTGTCGAGTATTGGTTCTTCTTCTATGCTCGTATCAATTTTCTTAACAGCATCAGCATCTTTAATAAAGTCGGAAAAGTCTGGCTTCTCCATCCAATTTTCTATCATACCGTCATGTTTGATTCTTAAACGGATATAATCCCCACAATCATCCGCCTCCGGAATTAAGCCATTAGGTACATAATCGGTAATTTTACATATTACCTTTTTATCTTTATCAAGCAAGAAATAGGTTCCGCTATCACATACCTTAGCTTGAAGATATAAAGTTCCATATTCTGGTTTCCAATCAAGAAGTTTATGAACTTTCAAGTCAATTATGCCAGACCACATCCCTTTAGAAACCAAAGGATACTTGTTTTCATATAGCTCACCAAGCCAATCATCTGTATAGCTACACATTTCCTCATTGTATGGGAAGTATATCACCAGATAGTGAGCCACCTCATTCAAATTCTGTTCTTCAATTCCAACTAATATCTGTTTTGCCATAATCAAAATTTTTAAATAGTAGTCAACAGACTCACATCAACATCAGGAATGATAACGTCCGCAAGCCTGTCTTCGACAAGGAATCCCATATACAACGGAATGGTGAGTATATCTCCCTCACGTCCTACATTATATTGCCCCAACTTGATTGCATTCTTGACATGATACACATCCTTATTTTTAAGAATGGTAGCCATACTTTTTGCCTTACCGGTCTTAGCCTTGACTTCAAGGATGACGCATTCGCCTTTGAACCTTACCAAGAAGTCCAGTTCAAGCCCACTGTCCTTATGGAAATAGTATAGCTTCTGTCCGGACTTACACAGGAAATCCGCCATGAGGTTCTCAAAGATAGCTCCCTTATATCCAAGAAGATTCCCCTTCAATATATCAGCCTGAGTGCCATAGTCGAGCATTGCTACAAGGACACCTATGTCAGTAGTGTACACTTTGAAACAATCTTTGATGGAATTGCCCTCCAACGGCAGTTCCGTAATCTGCGTGTTATAGCACCTACGGACTATTCCGGCATCCTCCAACCATTGAATGCTACCGATGTATTGAGAAGACCTTCCTCCCTTTTTGACTATGGAATATTGGAATTTCTTATTCTCCTTGGCTAATTGCTTCGGAATGGATTCAAAACATTCACGGATATTAGATTTGTCCGCATCATCTGCATATTTAACCATATCCTCTTCGTATCCGGCAATAAGATTACGCTGCTTCTTATATATGAGTTCGATATTCTTGGTTTCAAGGAAGCAATTCACCACTTCCGGCAGCCCTCCTACAATAACATATCTGTATAGCAGCTCCATCATTGCCTTGTGAATCCCATCGGGAACAGCCTTTTCGTTCTCAAAACATGATTTGACAGAATCGATAACAGCCTCACCGATTCCGTTTGCCCATAGAAATTCCTCAAAATCCAATGGGTACATATCAATTACGGTTTCATATCCGACAGGAACAGAATCTTGCCCGACATCCTCTTTCTTTTTCTTGCTTTGACCATAGCCTTTCACTCCTAAAAGAGAACCTGTGGCAATAACATCAAAACGTCCGTCTATATAAAATGACTTCAAGGCTGTCCTTGCTTCCTTACATTCCTGAATCTCGTCAAGGATAATGCAGGTTTTCCCTTCAATGAACCGACTGCCTTGAATCAAAGCAGAGAGGTTGAGAATGATGGTATCGACATCTATATTGCCAGTAAAGGCAGACTTCTTGTCAGGTTCAAGAATGAAGTTCATATAGACCACACTTTCATAATTCTCCCTTGCGAATTTCTGGACAATATATGCCTTCCCGCACTGGCGAATACCTTTTATCACAAGGGGCTTTCTGCCCTCGGCCTCTTTCCAATTAGCTAAATATGTTTCTATTTTCCTTTTAAGCATAACGCAATCTTATTCTTTCCGCTACAAAATTACACTTTTTCGAGCGAATAAACCAAGGTTAAATACATTTTTTCAAGCGAATAAATCGAATTTAGTTACACTTTTTCCAACGAATCATCCCTATTACACAACATTTTTTCAAGCGAATCACAGCATAAATTATCGAAACCAACTTTACTTTATCTCCGTATTCATATATACGTTCATTAAAGTAAAGCTAACAAAGGGGAGAAAAAGAGATAGCTTCGCCCAAACCAAGCCGAACCAGACCTATAGACTTTCTCTTTTGGCTGCAAAATATGAGCAATCTAAGTATGAAGATTGAGCAAAATACAACTCCAAGCAAAGCAATACTCACCTCCTACCAGGTCACAAGAAAACAACCCGGAAATCTGTGAATCTGTCTTCCATTTTGCAGCCTGAACCGGCGAAATAATCCCCGATATACCTTATCTTTGCGAAGCGGAGGTTTCGAGGCGAAAGAGAGCGATTTTCCCCATTTTCCCTCTGTTTTGAGACTGGCAACGAAGAAAAGTGTTAAATCTTCGATTTTTGACGAAAAAACAAGTAATTTTTTGAGCAGTCTATCTTTTAAGCCATAAACTACTGATAATCAATTAGCATAATATGCTGCATCGGACATAGAACGAAAAAGCAGTTATAGAGAACTGTTCTTAAGGGCTACGCTCCAAAGTATTGCAGCAATGCGAGGTCTAAATGTCGATGTTAAACATAATACACTTTGGTGCTCAGATATTTTCAGAAATGATAATGGCACCTTGTTACATGAAGCGATAGAATGCTCACTTATTTTTGTGCCACAGCAAAAATACGCCCTGCTTTCCTTGCGGCCAACAATATATATAGAAAACCCACGCTCGGTTTCAAAAGAGAAAAAGCAGGAGTATGCGCGGATATATCTGGATAAAATGTGGAACCAGGCATATAGCAATAAACTTATTCAATGGGAAAATATCGTATTTGGCAATGCACGTCTTATTTTTGAGTTCCCTCAAAATTCTGGCAGTGGATTTAAGTTCCAAATAAGCAACAATAGCGGATTTTCCGAAATACAATATCAAGACAGCACTGAACGAGGATATTTTTCAAGATCGTATGATAATAGAAGAACGATTTATTGGGGCCTTCAACTCAAAGAACCTGAATTGGAATTCGTAAATACATTTGCAGATAGGCCTTTTTTAGATTCAAATCCTATGAGAGGATTATCTAATCATAAGCCTTATGATTCTTGGCAAAAAGATGTTTTGCCACAAAATGTAAGACTGGGGGTAATTTGTCCTAATGCTCACACCAATAGTTTGAAATCTTTTTTACAACGCTTAAACACAACTATACAAGCTAACGATAATTCAGATTACATTCAGCCATATACAGGATTCCATAGTATATATAAAACATTATTAGAAATTCCGGACAGCGATACGGATAAGTGGATAAAAACAGAAGATACACCAAGAGATACAATAAGCCTTGCGCAATCAATATGTCATAAGGCCGGTAGTTTGGCCGAGAAATATCCAGGAATTGTAGTTGTAATTTACATTCCTACTTCTTGGAGTCTACACAAACAGTTCAAACATGATGGAGAATCGTTTGATTTGCACAACTATATAAAGGCTTATGCGGCTCAACACAGTTTTACAACTCAAATCATAGAAGAAAAAACTTTGAAGGACCCAATGGTATGTGAAATCTGCTGGTGGTTGTCATTAGCTTTATTTGTTAAGGCAATGCGTATCCCTTGGGCATTGGCCAGTCTTGATTCAGATACGGCGTATGCAGGTATTGGTTATAGCGTCAAAACAAATGGTAAAGGAAAAGTGGACATCGTTTTGGGTTGTAGCCATATATACAACGCAAAAGGTCAAGGGTTAAGATACAAATTATCAAAAGTTGAGCAACCTCAATTTGATGGGAAAAAGAATCCTTATTTAACTTATGAGGAAGCCTTCAAATTTGGAATTACTATACGAGAATTGTTCGTTAAATCCATGGATAAATTACCTCGTCGGGTTGTCATTCATAAACGAACACCATTTAGAAATGAAGAGATTGAAGGCATTACCCATGCGCTAAGTCAAGCGGGAATTAAAGACATCGACTTGATAACCATCAATTATGAATACAATGCTAAATTTATAGCACAAAGAGTTTATGACAACAATATTTCTGACGATTCATATCCGGTATCGCGCGGAACGTGCATAAAATTGTCATCAAGAAATGCTTTACTATGGACACATGGTGTCGTTCCATCAATTCGGGGTGGACGGCGTTACTATCCCGGTGGCAGGTGTATTCCAGCTCCTCTAAAAATAACTAAGTATTATGGTAAAGGAGATCTATCTACTATTGCCTCTGAAATTATAGGATTTACGAAGATGAATTGGAATTCATTCAATCTATATACGAAATTGCCAGCAACAATTGACACTTCTAATACATTGGCACAGGTGGGTAATTTACTGCATCAATATAATGGAGCAACGTACGATTATCGATATTTTATTTAATTCTGTAAAACATTAGTCTGGCAATGCCAGACTAATGTTAATGCAGGGGACTTGTTATAACATAAGTTTATACTATTTCCCGTCATATATTTTTTCCACGACAATCCACATGTCGTCCGGCAATTTCTCGTCTGAGATTTTCTCGCACGCCTGTTTCAGGTAGGCAAGTTCATCCCCCGCAAAGTCGATGGCCAGCGGCGTGTCTTTCTCGATGTCCCACTCGATGCGCCCGTTCTCCTCGTTTTCGTGCCTCGCGCTCACCGGCGGAGATTTCGATTTTGCGAAGAATCTCTTTCTTGGTGTTGAAATCCTTGAACGTGCCCTCCTTGGGCAGGATGACCGGAATGTAGAGCCGGTCTTTGATGTTTAGTTCCATATTCTGATAATTAGGTTTCCGTACTATTCGTTGTCTGCGTGTTCATCCGTTACGGCGGACTGGATCTGGACCATGAAGTTTTCGAAGTCGCCCATCAGACCGGCAATGGAGGCGTCCTTGGGCAGAGAGCAGAAGATTTGGCCGTTTTCGTAAGTGATGGTGCCGATGAAGACCGGTGCCGGGTCGCTGTCGAGGCGGCTCTCGGGAGTGTAAACGGTAGCCACCACACGTTCCAGTGCCCCGTCGGTCATGGTAAAATCCAAGTTGTAGAAGGCACGTTCCGTGCGTTCCTGTGCTGTCTTTGTCGTAGTGATGCGGATAATTTTCATAAAGCAGAGTTTATGAAAGAATAGCATGGCAGGGTGCCGAACAGGTGACAATGCTTCAAAAAAATTACAAATCCCAGTCCGCCGTACTGATTACTTGGAAGTTGAACGAGCCGTCATTCCGGGAAGCGTCATCCTGCGTGTAAATGTCGAAATAGTAGGAATAGATTGCTTTTACCGTCGGATAAATCGGAGTGTTTTCCGCCGTGGAATAGATTCCGGTAGCCATGACGAGGTAGCGGCTCGACAGCCCCCACGTAGAAGGAAGATAGATACGGTACATCCCTTTTCCCAATCGGCTGACGGATACCGATTTCGAACCGTCGAAACAGAGGAAACGGACGGATGCGCTGGAAGTTGTTCCGGTAACAATGCCTGTAACAAGGATTTGCTGGAACTTTCCGTATCGGCTGGTTGTCATCAGGTCCCGGCGGTTGAGTACAATCCATCCGAAAAAGGTCTTGTCGTCCCCGTAACCAATCATTTCAATTACTTCGCGGGAGAATTTGAGCGTCGTTTTCGAGATTCCATCCTCGAAGAAATATTTGCCGCTGGGAGCCGTAATGCTCATCACTCCCGTAGAGATGGTAGAACCCCACCTGTAATTGACAAGGCAAATCCGGCGGCCGGAGTTTTCCAAGGTCCATTGCAGGTTGATGTTCTCGTTCCAGCCGCCTGTTTGCGTACAGACCACGTTGTCGTAGTGCACGGGGTCGGTCTGCACATCGCTGGTCGTGCCGCCGCCCACGACAATCCAAATTGAAGGGTCGTTCTGCACGAACGCGCTACGGATGGTGCCTTGGATGGTCACATCCTTGAATTTGCCTCCTTGGGCGATGATGTTGCCGGCGGCATCCCATTTGAATTTGCCGTTGGCTACCTGTCCCGAACCGTCCGTGTTGAAGATGCTCCGGCCGGAACCGAACGAGGCGGAACCGTCGTTGTTGAGTTTCCAGCGCGTACCGTTGGTGATGGAGCCGTCGGCACCCAACGAGACGTTGTTTTTCCAGATGCGGGTGTTGTCGAATGCCCATCCGGCAATGCGGTTGTAAATCTCTTTGGCTCCCGATTTGGTGTAGTTGGCCGACAGACAGAAGTATTCCACATGGTCCCATGTCATCATCTGGATGCCGAGAAAACCGGTTTTCACGCTGTTGCCCGAAGCGGCAATCTGACCGAAAACCACATGCCCCGCATTGCTGCTTTGGTACCATGTCATTACGATGCCCTGCGGTTTGTATGCGCCGTTGTACCAGTAACCTGAACCGCTGGCCGCAGTCCGCATCTGGATTGGCATGGCTCCG
>URLQ01000028.1 GCA_900548745.1 uncultured Prevotella sp. | reverse complement strand
AAAAATTATTGAGATTACCAACTTTTATAAAGACTTTCTTATCCCGAACTCAGGTTATTACATATATTGCATAATCAGTAACGAAGAAACCGATAATGAGCCCAAACGCAGTAAAGTGGTCGTAACTTTACCAATCACAGAAGATGAAGATGGCGCATTACGTGTGATACGCTTCGACAAGACATTGCCACAAGTGTACATTTATCTACCTCTGTTAGGTACTGAAGAATGGGGATTCAATTACTTGCTTCATTCTTCTCTGTTTACATGCGATAAGGATAGCCGCGATAGCTTACGATTAGTGGGCAATGGACAGAATAACGATGACCAGGCTGTAGCTAATAGAAGCATCATAGACCTTGCGAACAAACTTATCTGTCAGTTCATTGACAAGAAAGTAACAATCTTACGTGATGCTAAATATTTGTGCAGAGCATCATTTAAGACACGACAAGCAGATAATAAGTTGAGTGAATACTACAGTACTTTGCAAGCATTTTGGCGAAACAAATTCGAGAATCTATGCATTGTAGATGGCACAGATTCTGCCAAGCATTTTGTCAGTGAAACGAAAGTGTTGGATGAGACATTAGCCAAGGATTGTGAAGAAGACTCAGAACTTCTTGATGCTATTTATGGATTGTTTGCAAAACTGAACACTTGGATTGTTCCAAAGAAGGAGGATATGGTATATTGGAGCAACACGATCAATCGTTGGTATCAAGATGAAGAAGAAAAGAACGGTCACCAGTTCACGATAACATCACTAGCTGCTGTTATCTCAAAGCTAACGATAGCGGCCAGTGACCTTTCTTGGCTCCACAAGATTGATAAGTACATTTTTGATTATCAGAATGGCTTACTCGACACCTACACTTTAATACCGAATGAAGTGCTAAAACTCCAGAAAAAAGCACATCTGATGAAACCCGCAGATTTCGATAATGTGGTGAAGGAAGCTCTATCTTTGATGGACACAGATACTGTAGATAATTTTGCACATTCGGACTTCTTTGATGTTGTAAATGATACTGTATTTGATTATGCAAAAGCCAAGGAGAGTATTACAAACTACATAAACAATCATAACACAGAGCAGAATGGAGTACGAGGTTCTATTATGACCTACAAGCAACATGACCTACAATACCCTCAATCAGCACAGCTTTTCAACGCAAGCAATTATGAGACTAAGAAGCTTAGTGATGATGCGGTTGCTGTCATACTCAATCTCTATAAGTCTTTGTTGCCAGAGGATAGCGAGGCTATTTCTGCTAAGTTGCTACCGGTAATAGCAGAATTCTATGAAATAAGCTTACAAAAGAATGTTGTACGATTAAATAAGAAGTATGACCTAGATGTCCGCCAGTTCTATACAACTTTGATATATGATTCGCTCTTCAAATTCACATTGATGAGTGACAAGATTACAAAGGCTACATGGGTAAAACAGATGGTTGAACTTGTGTACAGTTATTCTGATACTAAGAGTTATCTGTCGTACTATCAAGTGTATCCAGATCAGCAAGGCAATTACAAATATGCAGAATGGTTGAAGAAAAAATCACCAGCTCTTCCTGTACGTGCTTTGGAAATATACGACACTATTATCAATAAAGTGACTGATATAAACAGATCTTCAAGCATCAAGAAAGACATCGTTGATGAGGATTATTCCAAGTGGTTTGTTGGTACAAATGTACTTGAGGGACACGTCCAATGTCAAGAAATTGAGAAGGAAGTGCAGAATAAAGGCTATTCTATTACAACGTACGAGCACCAGAAACTGATTGTAGAGATTATAGAGAAACTTACGAATGGCGGAATAGAAAGTGAGCAGTGGCATGCATTATTTAGTGACATAGACAATAAAAAAGGGCAGATAATGTTTTCCATCATCCAAAGCCAGACAAAGAAAGACAGCATCTTCACATTGATGAAAGTGGAGGATGATTCCAAGCTGAAGGCAATAGCAAATCTTGTGAACGATCCGGATTTTGACCATATTCTAAGGCTTAGCAAAGAAATTATTGATCAAGAAGCAAGAGAAGCTAACGATTTCTATTTCAAGAAGGAACTTGGTAACTACGTAGAGGACATTTTGCTGAAGGAACTCAACGAAGAACTGGGTGAAAATGTTTTGGAAATTCCAGAACCTGTAACTAACGAGCAAGGTGGTCAGGATTTGATATTACGTCTCAATGGAAATGACTTCTATTACTTTGAAATCAAATCAAGATGGACAAGTAATCGTTCTGTACTGATGAGTACAATGCAGCATAGACGTTCTTATGAGAATAGTGATAACTACGCTTTGCTGGCAACAGATATGGTTGGTTATGATATGGATCGGGTGAGAAGACATGAATATCCAAGTTTTGATGAAATAAAGCATAGAATTGCAGTTTTAGATAATATCGGCAAACTTAACGAGCGGTTGAAGGATGCGACCCAGAATAATGATGACAAGGTACATATAGCTGGTGGTTATCAAGTTCTCGTTTCGCAAGATGTGATTCTGAATGAAGGCAAAACTTTTGAATCGTTCATTGACTCTCTGAAAGACAAAATCAGGCAAGAATTGCAACGACAAAAGTCTGCATCTTAATATTTTAACGAATAAAAACTCTTGTGCGTGCAAATTATCATAACCCACAGAAGGGGATATAACTTGACAAATCCTTACTAGTACGGTTCTTCCTTTTTTTGTTGCTCGGGAAAGTAATGAGTTGAAGAATATACATGTGTAGATTAGAGACAAGAATGAAGTATACGAAACGCACAAAACCGTATAAGATTAATATATAAAAGAATTAGAAAAATAAATATATGTCAAGAGGACTGCCCAAAATAGTAAAAAGTTGCCTTGCTAAGGCACTAGATTCTGCATTGTTAGCTATCGAAACATATAATAAACCTGCCATTAAATTCCGTTCTGGGGGATATATAGTCTTGATGAATATCGCCTGGACTTCTTTGTTTCATGCAATATTTATAAGGCGAGGAATAAAACCATATTATAAAGAGAAAGATGAGCGGCATTACAAGAAAGTTGATGGAGATTATCAATTTTGGGAACTAAAGACTTGTGTTAAGCACTATTTCAGCAACGACGCAAATAGCCCTATCAGAAAAAATATAGAATTCTTTATCCCACTCAGAAACAAGTTAGAGCATAAATTTATGCCCTCTCTTGATCCTACAATCTTTGCTGAATGCCAATCTTTGTTAATGAATTTTGACAAAATTATAGAAAAGGAGTTTGGAGAATCCTATTGTATTCGAGAGTCATTATCGTTCGCTTTACAGCTTTATCCTTCTAATAGGACAATTGCTACTGCTGTTTCCGATAATCCAGGAGCCAAAAAGATATATGAATGGATAGAAAAGTATCGTTCTTCTATATCTACCGATATATTAAAAAGTGGTGAGTATTCTTTTAAAGCATTTTTAATACAAGTTGCAAATCATGATTCACAAGATGCCATGCCGATTCAATTCATTGCATATGATAAACTAACTGACGAGCAGAAGCATAATGTGGAGAGAGTAACGACACTAATAAAAACCAAGACCGAAATCCATAATGTTACGAACTTAAATCTAATGAAGCCAGGGGAGGTTATAGCTAAGGTCCAAAAGAGATTAGAGAAAGGTAAGGTCGCTAAAGGAAGCAAGCTAGTTGATTACTTTAATCAAGACACACATACTAGATGTTGGAAAAAATATGGAATACGACCAGCAAACAATTCTGAACATCCAGAAGCGACAAATCAGAAATATTGCATTTACGATTCTATGAATAAAAACTATGGCTATACTCAAGCATGGGTAGATTTTCTTGTTTTGAAAATGCAAAACGAGGAAGAATACAAATCTTTGTATGACAGAATCTGATGTCTCTTTTCCCGCATGGTGTCAAAATCAAAATAAATGAGTGGTAATTTCCAAATTGGGAAAAGCCACTCATATTTACGTGTGCGCGCGAGGACTATTTGCTCAACGACCGTTTGAACCTATTACCAGGATAATGTTTGGCATGGGCATATCGCATAGCACGGCGGGCCCAATCGAGAAAGTCTTCATCCTTATCTCGCCACGGCATATCGTTTGATGTGCCGCCACCGCCTGACACCTGGGCTACGCCAGTCGCGCCATCTATTCCGGCAATGAAGACTCTCAAACCTGTGCTTAGCACATCCTTCCAACGGAAATTGTTACGGTCATCAATGAATGAGTCCTCTGCCATCGTATCTGCTTCGGGGATTTCTCGGCATATTTTGACTGCTTCATATAGCACTTGATCAAAAATGGAAGCTTTGAGAATAATCTCGGCATCTCTGTTGATATAGTTTATCATGACATTGTCCTTCTTCATGATTGCGTCCAGCCCTTTCAATTTGGCATTGTAGGTAGATTTGAGACTATCCAATTCCTGATTAACTTGGTCAAGTCTTCCTCGCTTTTCTCTCAAATTGATTCTGATTTCAGTCAGTGTTTGATTGAGGAACTTTATCTGACGCAAGATATCCTCTTTATTGGAGTCGGATTCCTGTTGTTGAGCTTCAAGTTCTGCTATCTGTGATTGGATTTCCTCTTGCCGACGAGTAAGATTCTCAATCATGGTGGTGAGTCCTTTCACGGCACGACGCTTGGTTTCAAGTTCCTCTTCAAGAGATTTGTTCTCACGATGGAGTTCGCGGTTATGCTCTTCGAGCGACTTGTGACGTGCGCCCGTCTCGTGAATATCATCGCCACGTTCTATTCCCCATTTCTCATTGACGGCAGCATACCAATCGTGCCATTCTCGCATCTTGTCGCGAGCTGCAACAAGAGAGCCGCCTCCGAACATATCCTTTGCAGATAAACGACCGTCCTCTAAGATTGGAGTAATGGTAGCGTGAATGTGACAGTTTTTCTCGTCACAATGTGCAATAAAAGAAATGATGTTCTTCTCACCGATACGTTCTGCGAGAGCCTTGTAATTGTCGAGAGCGAACAGCTCTATCTCTGGCATACGCTTGATGTGAGCGTTATTTCCTCGTTCTTGAAGCACTTGATTTCCGAATGCAAGTTCATTCATACGTTCACTGTTACCTCCTATAACGAGAGAAACAGAGAGATGTTGAGTGCTTCTTACTATCGGCTCTTTTCCTGTTGCAGCAAGTCTTTCGGCTTTCCATTCTGCGATACGTGCATCTACTTTTTCCTTGATGCAGACCGATTTATCTACTGGAGCAATGACACCTCCTTTGCGTACCTCGAAGTTGAGATGCGCACGACTCTTGTCGTAATTACGTTCTGGGTCATCAAGTTTACATTCCCATCGGGACTCATCCCATTTGCGCTGATGTTCTGCGCTGAGTGCTGGAGTCATCTTCATTTTGCTGACTTCGAGCATAGCTTTTTTACCTTTACCCATATAGTTATCCTGTATAATGGTTTGACATAAATGTGATTTTTCTGCCAGAGCTTGCTCTTTCACAAGGCAGACAAAACCCCTCGGAGAGCCTAACAGCCAAGTGCGCTTGGTGTATTAGACTACACCAAATGGCTATAATGTCTGCAAGCAGACTCGTTACGGCTTACTTCTCCCAAGGTTCAGCTCCAAGGTATCTGTTCAGATACATCTGGTCAATGGCATTAGGCGTTTGACTGATGTAGGTTTGAACAAAACCGATGGCCTTACGTTTCTTCTCTTCGTTGAAGGATTCCCAAATGGAGAGCGATTCGTTGCGATAAGTACCGAGTTTCGGATATACCGCTTCGATTGCATCAAGAGGGAGCGATTCTTCAACGGCTTCTGACGCTTCGGTAGCATCGTCTGCGATTTGCTGCGATTCGCTATCAGTTGCAATTGCTTTCTTGGCAGCCTTCTTCTTTGCAGCCGACTTCTTTCCCATGGCATTGGTCGTATTGATTTCTCTGCGTTTTGCAGAAGACTCGCGTTGCGCGTCAATGTTGGAGCGAAACAAAGTGAAGATAGCTTTGAGCGCACCATTGCTGAAAGAGGGAGCAGTTTCCTTGTTGGCATACTGGGCGATGGCTTTCGCCATCTGCCCAGCTTCCTTATCATCAAGTTCAGCCAACATCACAAGATGATCAATAGGAATAATAAGATTTTTCATACATTACTAATTTAGAATTTTTGAATACACATTAGCATAGACCTGACTGTTGACAGCATAGCTGCGACTTGCTAACTTTGGGTTGGCATAGAATGTGTGATAGAACGAAACCTGCTGATTGCTACTTGCTGCAGAGATTGATTGTACAGGCTGCACAATGCCAGCAAGAATCAGCAATACACCAACACAATGGCAGTATGCGTCAATATCCTTCTTATTGCCAACATTGGCAGCAATACTTCCACCGAATATGCACTGAAGAGTAAAGGCATCACGAACTGTTCCTAAAGGGCTCTTATCGTCAAGATTGAGTTCTTGAATGGCTACAATCTCCGAAGGAGTAAGATACTTGCGTCCAGAAGGAAGTTCATCATACTCGGTTTTGTTGCGACCGAAATTCATGACAACCTTCATGGGCTCATTCATACTGATTGCATTGATAGAAGGCTTGTTTGCCTTAGTTGCCATCTTAACTTTGGTTGGAATGATGGCGAATTCCTTTTTCTTGAACTGTTTCATTTTGAAAGTTTTTTTTGTGGGCTTTCGCCCGGTTTAATACTTTTCTAACTCTTCACATAATTGCCTTTGCTCGTTCGCTTGAGTCGTCCGTCCTGAATGAACTTGTCAATCCATTTGGAAGCAGTACAGGCATTCTCGTTCATTTCTGAAACGATTCGGTCGTAAACGGATTTGTCGAACTCATCCGGAAGTTTGTGATACAACGCATAGCGACGGGCATTGACACCAGTCTCGATGTCGGGGAGGACATTGCGATTGTTCGTCAGACGCAACTTCAAATAGATGTGTATAGAGTGATAGAGCAAGATCTCACAAATACACAACACAGTATTGAAATCCTCTTCGGAACACTCCAGAATAATCCTTCCGTCTGGAGTTCTGGTTGGCGGTAGGGAACTATCGAATGCACGAATGGCTGTAAGCATCATCATCATGCGAAAGGCAATAAGTCCCAACCGTCGGACGATTCCCTGCATACCATTGTCAACTTCATCGCAGCACTCATCATTGAGCCTGGCCAGCCACTCAACAAAGCGACGTTGAAGATGAGTTGGCAATACGAATACAAAAGAACCTTGATTTATGAATATATCGAGCAAGTGTAGAAATTCATCACCCATAATCTTGAATACGGCATGTTTCGAGCGAGTCACATCATCGGTGGCGAAGACATCGCGTATTCCTCGACGAAAGGGAATAAAATAGAAGATGAATCGGCTGAGCAGTCCGTTTTCCGCATCGGGTATGAGGTGGCGTATCTGTTCGGGAGTACCAGCCAAGACTACAGTGACTCTCGGATTGTCGATTTCCAAGTATTCTCTATCTTTGCGACGGCTCATACTGATTGTTTCATGATGGAACGCCTTGCGGAGCAAGTCGGAGTAATTGCCATGCTCGGATTTGAGCGTCTGGCTAAGCGTGTCACCCTCGGTCTCAAAGAGTAGCCCTATACCATCGTTGTCATGCAGTATGCTAATCAAAGAGCTTGCGCTGCTATTGGCTGGAATGATCAACATCTTCTGTGGTGGAGTAACTGGCTCCATCGCTTCAGGATTTTTGCCTTTGCACTTCTGATACTCGGACAGTTCAAGCTTATATTCAATCATCCTCTGGGCAGTCTGTTCGTGTAGACGTTGATTGATTGGTGCCACAAGTTCACGGCAGAGCGTCAAAGCTCCTTTGCCCATACCGGCTTCGGCCACAACAAACAGATAAAGGTTGGAGTAAACCACACGTTCATCATAGACACCACACACATTGTAGAAGCAGACAGATAGGCAGCCAATAGTTCCAAGCAGTATCACATCGCGGTCTTCAATGGAGATGGCATTGCCGACTACTTTCTGCAAGAAGGGCGGCAAAGCTCCGAAAATCTCCTCGGGGAAGTGAGGCAGTTCGCTTTCTGATTTCACCCATTTTGCCGTTTTACCATTTTGGTAATTTGGTAAAATGGTATTAAAAGAGTGATGGAGTTCGATGCCAGCCTGGGCTGCATAATGGAAGAAGGAGGCGATGGTCACACCCGAGCCTCTGCCATTCAGACAATGAGTAAACTGCTTGTCTGTGTTCGCTGGCTCATAATCAGGATGGAGTCGGCTGACTCTGTGAAAGAAGTCTCGTCCACGTTTTCCCAATCCATCGGCCAAAGCGAAACAAATATTCACTCACATACCATAATCGGGGGCAATGTCAACGCCATTGGCCTCAATCTCCTGAACAACTCTGTCTATATCAGTAGCGAGGTCTGTTGTAGTCTCAGGAGTGTCATGTGTCTGCAAGGCAGGTAGCGAAGCCTCTTGTTTAGAAGGGGCATTCTCCCAATATGGGGCGAAAAAGATTTTCTTTGACATATTCCGAGTATTTAGGGTTAATGTATGCCTGTGGGTCGTAGGGCAGGAAGCAGGAACGTGCCACGTCGCTTCCTGACTTATCCACAGGTTGTAATCCAGTTGACTTAATCCAGTTGGCAACAGCTTTGAAATAGCGGGAATGCTCCCAGCCTTTCAAGTCGATGGGAATAATCCATTTCACGCCATCGCCAGACGGACTTGTGAACATCAGTTTCGTATCGAAGTAGTCGTGCTTTAGAAGTTGCTCTTTGAACCTGTCGGGATTTCCGACATGATCAAAATCGAGGCACAACAAACCTGAGTGCTGAATCAGCTCTTTCTCATTTCGCTTGCGAAACAATCCCGAGAATGTACAGTAGTCAAAGTGAGTTGCCTTGTACTTCTTGGCTTCCGAAGGAGATGTCAAAGAGCGGAGTGTGTCGGTCTGCGGCTTGGCATAGTGACCGACAAGGTAGCGATAGACATCTACCACCGTGATGGCACGGCATGGCTCGATGTTTTGAATGGGTTTTCGGTAAAAGGAGAATCCATGCAGGTCGTCCATACCGCGCCAAAAATCGGTTGCGTAGTCTTGCATCATACTTCTTTCCCTTTCTTTGACAAGACAAAATCCTTGGCTTCTTGCAGCAGTTCTTTTTCTGACTTCTGGGCACCACGTTTCAACCACTCATCTATCTCTGACTGAAGGAACATGAGTCCCTTGGTCATCTTATGATAGGGGATGGTCTTCTTGGACACCCATTCATAGACGGTCTGCTTCTTGGGATGGCTGGGATGATAAGCACAAAGTTCATCGATGTTCATCCATCGAGATGATTCACTGGCGCGCTCCTTCTTGCGCAGGTTGTTGACGTCCTGTTGTAACGTCTCTACTTTGTTGATGAGGTAAGACAATGCCTTGGGCATCTCTTCCAATGTTTTGATTTCGTAAATTTCAGCCATAGTAATTATGTAATTTGATAAATTTCATTCTGCCTTTTCTTGCGTTTCGGCGATGCAAAGTAAATCACTATTTTACGAACAGCCATAAAATTCGAGCTTCAATAGGCCGATATTATAATTGCTTAAGATTCGAGTATGATTTTGCAGAAAAAATCATACTATAAAACTCACATACAATGATTTATGGCGACAGAACAAAAGAACATAGAAACCAACACGGAAGGGATGGAAAAGTTAACAAAAATATGGGAAAGCCAGAAAAGGGTTATCACGAAAATGTAAAGACATCCTGTAAAAGTTGGTAAACGCAACTTAAAATTGAAATATATGTCATTATACAGAAACTATGCTCATTATTGGGAGCAATAATTCAATAGGAAATTATTTATTCTGAAAAATAATACCTACCTTTGTAACCAAATAAAGCAATATGAGTAAAGACATTAATCGTTTAATGGTTGTTTTGGCTGAGAAAAAACGAACAAACAAGTGGCTCGCAGAACAACTTGGAAAAGATCCTGCCACCATTTCCAAATGGTGCACTAATACATTGCAACCCAATGTGGAAACTATGGTGGAAATCGCAAAGCATTTACATGTTGAAATACAAGAATTGTTTTGGCCAATAAAGTAGCTTGCACATAGCGCAACAAACAGAATAACAAATAATCGCTCAAAAAAAATGACAACGAATCATAATATATACATACATGCATCACAACATATGATGTACACAGCTGACAATTCTATTGACTTGGTGGTAACTTCACCTCCATATCCAATGATTGAGATGTGGGATGAGATTTTGGGTGAACAAAACCCCAATATCTTAGAAAGTTTGGAGAATGAGCCAGAAAAGGCATTTGAAATGATGCATCAAGAATTAGACAAAGTCTGGAAAGAATGCTTCCGAGTAATTAAGCCTGGAGGTTTCTTGTGTGTCAATATCGGCGATGCAACAAGAACCATAAATGGTAAGTTTACCCTTTACAATAACCATAGCCGCATTACCAAAGCTTGTATTGACTTCGGATTTGTTGGCTTACCAAATATCATTTGGAGAAAACAAACAAATGCGCCAAATAAATTTATGGGAAGTGGTATGCTACCTTGTGGGGCCTATGTAACTTTAGAGCATGAATGGATTCTCATTTTCAGAAAAGGAGACAAGCGTATATTTAAAAGTGCTAACGAGAAATTGGCGCGCATGAAGAGTTCTTTCTTTTGGGAAGAAAGAAATGTGTGGTTTTCAGATGTATGGGATATCAAGGGAACGAAGCAGAATTTACAAAAATCGAAAACAAGAGAAAGAAGTGCGGCTTTCCCATTTGAGATTCCATACAGACTAATAAATATGTTCTCACAAAAAGGCGACATGATTCTTGATCCATTTTTAGGAACAGGCACAACTATGCAAGCTGCTATCGTTTGTGGAAGGAATTCTTGTGGATATGAGATTGATGCAAACTTTGAACAGATAATTCGAGAGGGCATAAATAATCTTGATATAGACCTTTGCAACAACTCTATAAAAAAGAGATTTGATACACACATTGAATTTATAACAGCCAGAGAGAATGCAGGAAAGATTGTTAAACACTTCGACAATACGCTCAATTGCAAGGTCATGACTAAACAGGAATCTGAAATAGAATTGAACTATTTGACAGCTATCACTTGCAATAATAGAAATGGAGTATACACGGTGGAATATAATCCTCATTCGGATTTATCAGTTTTGCCAAACAACAAGAATATATTTTCATCTGTCCACTAATGGCTACTAAACATACTATCATTTATGGCGATAGCCGTAATATGTCATTGATTCCAAACGAATCAGTGCAACTTATTGTGACTTCTCCTCCATATTGGCAACTGAAAGACTACGGTGTAGACAAACAAATAGGTTTTTATGATTCATACGAGGACTACATTAACAATCTGAATTTAGTTTGGAGAGAGTGCTTTCGTGTGCTTGACACAGGGTGTCGCCTCTGTGTTAACGTTGGTGATCAGTTTGCTCGTTCCGCATACTATGGTAGATACAAGGTTATTCCCATTCACTCAGAGATAATCAGATTCTGTGAAGAGATCGGTTTTGATTATATGGGTAGCATTGTATGGCAAAAGCCGACATCGATGCATACTTCTGGTGGTGATACCGTAATGGGGAGTTTTCCATATCCACGAGGAGGTATTATTAAAATTGACTTTGAGCTTATTCTTCTCTTCAAGAAAACAGGAAAAAGTGCGTCAGTTTCTAAGGAAATAAAAGAAGCCTCAAAACTTACGCGTCAAGAATGGAATGAGTATTTCTGCTCACATTGGAATTTTGGTGGAGCGAAGCAAGATAAACATATTGCAGTATTTCCAGAAGAGCTCCCCAAACGATTGATACGAATGTTCTCATTTGTAGGCGATACCATCTTAGACCCATTTATGGGAAGTGGAACAACTGCCTTGGCTGCAAAGAATCAAAATAGAAATTCTATTGGCTACGAAATCAATCAGAAATTTCAGAAGTTCTATGAAGAAAAGGTTGTGTTAAGCAATAGGGAAGATAATCATATTTTTAATGTAAGGGAGGATACCTCTGAATTTGATTTACAAAAATCCATTGACACCTTACCTTATCACTTTATAGATATACATAAACTTGACAAACAGATCGATGTCAAGCAGCATACATATGGAAGCAAGTTTGAAACTGATAAGTCTGTATTAGATGATAAACCAAACATATTTAGTCATATTAAACAAAAAGAAGAACAGATAGATGCGGAGCCTATGGTTATGGTAAACCATGCTCGCAGAGAACTTCGGCAACTCATGATTCAAAAGGGGATTTGTTACCTACGTGCAGGTGACTCGAAAGGTTCAATTTTGGTACAAACTGGATTTGAACGAATGCAATACCTATTACTTCATACTGGTGGTTCTGAACCTCAGTTGTTCAAGCTAAAAACTAAAGGCATGTTTCAAATTTGGACAAAGGAAACACTCCTGAAAAATGGCTTCAATCCTCAAAGTGCTCCATATTACATTGTTTTGCATTTTGACAGCCAACACCCCATACCCATAATCAAAATGCCCAAATTGAAAGAAGACAAAAACACATATCGAGCAAAGATTAAGAAACTCAGTGAGTTTGTATAGAAGCAAGAAAGGATAGGTGTAAAGCCTATCCTTTCTTGCTTCTATTGGAAATCTTCTGGGTTATAATCAAACAAGATGCTTTTGGCCTTTTTAGTGTATGAAACAACGACACATTGTAATTCTTCGTTATGAAGTTTTCCTGTTCTATCATACGTTTCTGATTTAATTTGCACAGGGTGGTCATTAATAAAACCATCAATACCTTGTCTTTCTTCTTCAGGTGTTGCCAAGCGAAAATTTTGAGAGCCAATTTCATTGGCAATTTTCGTTATAATGGCATTCTGTACCATTAAACCATCATATGTTTTAGAATACACAAAGTCTTCTTCCCATTTTCGTATATCATCTTTGGTGACAGTATTAAGACTGTTACGCATTTTTACAAACATTGCCCATGCTTCATCTGTAGCCTTTTGAATACCATTAGGATAATGGTTCTGATGCCAATTAATCCAGTCTTGATTTGAATATCCAGACAAAGTTTCATCATCTCTGAATCTTTTTATATCTTCAGACACTTGTCCGACATTATCAGGTCGTGTCGCTTTTGCATAGCCATTCGCAAGGTTTATAACCTGAGACGAATATTTAGGAAGCGAGACTTTTTGCGTTCCATTTGCAGATGAAACGTCATCTAATTTGATTTTCGAACTTGCCATATATCTTAGAAGTCTATTGGATTATACTCAATGTTTATACCATCCTTCTTCTTGTCATAGTATACAATAGGGACATTGATGGTTTCAGAAAGGCGTGCTTCCAATTTGTAGGTCGTAGACTTTATTTGAAGAGGTTTTTCACCTATAAAACCATCTATGCCTTTTGCTTCTTCCTCTGGATTTGCTTCACGCCATTTTTTGCCTAATTGGTTGGCTATGGCTGAAATAATTGCAGTTTGAAACTTCAAACCACAAAATGTCTTTCCATACACAAGGTCTTTGACCCAATTCTCAACCATATCTTTGGTGATTGCATTGAATGCACCCTTCATCGTTTCATACATGTCCCAAATCTTTTCTGTGGCATTATCAACAGCATTAGGATAACGTTCAGAGTACCATTCAATCCACTCAGTTATTGTCTTTCCGTCAAATTCCTTTATGAGTTCAGACATTTGCCCAACAACTTTTGGACGAGTGCCTCCTGCATTGCTATTTACAAGATTGATTACTTGCGTTACATACTTAGGAAACTCATAGAGTGGTGCATTAGACAACTCTGCGATTTTGTCATTAGATATCTTGAATTTCTTCATGATGATATAGAAATTGTGTTATATGAATAATTGAGAAACATGTACTCCTAACCCATTTGCAATCTTATAGATGCAAACAAGTGATGGATTTCGTTCGAGCCTTTCTACCATTCCTATATAAGTACGGTGAAGTCCAGCTCTTTCTGCAAGTTTTTCCTGAGATAGCCCCTGCTGTTCTCTAAGGGTTCTAACTTTATGTGCGAATATTTTTAGATAATCTTTGTCTTCCATATTAAGCATACATTAGCATACAAGTGTATAACACACTATTGTAATCAATATAATACGGTGTCAACATACAATTGTCTGTTTATTGCGCAATCTTGCTTTACATGCGCAAAATATTTAGTATTATTAACTTTTGCGAATACGAATATAGCGATATCATTTACTAACTGATTGCGCGTTTCACATCATGGGGTCTAATTTCAAATACTCCTTCTTCAAATTCTCATCTTTAATGACATACTGATAAAACATACGATTGAGCCTGTCTCGTTTCATTATGCGCTCTTGATACAAATTTGAAAAGAAAATACTGGCAATGATGCCAAGAATGACAAGATACCATTGGAGCAATCCCCATTTGTCAGTACTTTGTTTGAATCTGTTCCATCTGTAGAGCCACCACAATTTCAACGTAGGTGGAGGAGATGGTTTAGGACTTGTGATGGTTTGCAAAGCATCGCCCCATATCTTCAAAATCGCATGTGCTTTTTCTACAGATTCATTCTCATCAATGATTTTCATGCCAATGTAACGGATTGTCCGTTGAATCTCAAGAGAGTATTGTGGCGCCCATTCTGCTACTTGCTCAATGGTTATTAAGCCTTGCGCTTTTCGCTTTTGCAGATACACGTTGCGTTTGCACTCTCTTTCTTTTTCGTCTTTTTCCAAGTATTTTTCTATTTCTTCAAACCTGAGTTCGGGATAAGATTATGTCATAAAGTCTATGGCGTAACAAGATACGATACCTCATCCCTCCACAAGTGTGAATGGCTATCTATAGTTTGTAAGAAGTGAAAAGATTCCTTTATTGTATAATAGTAAGCAGCCCATCAACTTGTTCGATGCAATAATCGATGTTGATGGACGGCTTCTTCTCATAGAAGCTGTATGCAGCCAAAACAGACAGAACATTCATTGCAAAATTGAACATGCTGCGATATCTTGAATGTACGAGTTGTGCAACATTTTTCAGCCCGTCGTTGATGGCTTCTATAACCGAACGCTTACGGAGAAGAATCTTGTCGTAAAGCGGCATGAGTTTGTTCTTCATGTTGCATTTCAGCTCTGTTACAAGTTCAATTCCATCATTGAAAAGTCTCTCGAACAATCCTTGTGAAATGTATCCCTTGTCAGCAAATAATTTTCCGAACACATTGTCACTCAGCCTATTGAGTACCTCTGAATTTCTGTCGTCAACGTTAGCCTTTGTAAGCATGAAATTCAAAAGCTCGCCTCTTTCATTGCATATCAGATGAAGTTTGAAGCCCAAATACCACCCCATAGTACTCTTGCCAATCTCAGCATATCCCTTGAACACCTTGTTTCTTTTTATGCGCTTGTTATGGCAGACTGGGACACAAGTGCTGTCGATAAAGCTTATGCCGGTACACCTGCCGAAACAGAATAGCTGGATGAACAGCATCATCTCGACAGCCACTCTGGATTTCAGTTCAATGAAACGATTATAGGAGAGCTGGTTGGGGAACAAGTCGTGCAAGTGATTCTTCACATAGAACAGATAGTAATGCTTGAAATTACGGAATGTGTTGAAATGGGAACAGATGAGGATAGACATTATTTCAGAACGACTCATTGCCCACTTGCGCTTTCTGTGCTTGCGTACATTGGGGGCAGATATTGCCGTTTTCTCTATTTCTGCATCATATTCTTTGCAAAAATCATCAATAATAAAAAAATCTCTGTAATTTTGTCTTTGGTAATCTCCATAATCTTAGTATTCTTTAATTTATAACTAACTGATTTACAGTCTTAAAGGCTCTAAAATTTATCGAGATTACCAACTTTTAAAGCATATTTCTTATCCCGAACTCAGGTTTATACCAAGTTTCTGTTCGTAGGCTCGATAGTCTCACTATTGGCTTCCTCCATCCTTGACATTACTGTCAACGACTTGCCATTCGCTTCGCTTGGCGGTAAATACCTGCGACTGGATTTGAACCAGTTAGGTTAGTGTCATGCCCGACACACAATAAAGCCTAGACGATTCACATCGTCTAGGCACATCCTAAATAAATCTAAATAATTACTTTCTGCGTTTTGTTGGCCCTACTTTGACCTTTTCGACTACAGTTGTGCTCGGGTGCTTTTGTGCGTATTCGATAGATACAAATTTACCAGTTTCTGCACTTCTGCCTTTTTCTACAGTTTTTGCCATATTCTGAATTTTGAAGTTGATACTATGCGGTGACCTACCGTTTCCGCTACGGTACACTTAGGTGTTGTATGCCATTCTTTGTTCATTTCATCAAGTTTTACCTTGTATGTGCTTCAGGACAGCAAAAGAAACATCCGTCAACATTACTGTAGTGTTTCTTTGCCTCTCTTACAGCTTCCTTACCATTTGCGAAATATCCCAAAAAGATTCGATTTTCTACTGATGGCAAATACCTGCAACTTGATGCATGGACTTCATGTTCACCCGTAGGTTGGGCAATTTTGTTTACATAGTAAAAATCACTCATAATAAAGAAAGTCAACTCTCTGGTCCGTTAGCCAGGGTCTTAATTTCGAATTGACTCCACAAAGATATGAACTTTTCTTCTTTCAAACAAATATAAATGTGAAAAAATCACATCTTGGATTTGAATTACAGAGAATAAATCCGTAAAAACTTGCTGTATTGAGAAAACTTCTCTATATTTGCAACGGGTTTTATTACATAACTAATAAGATAATGTATGCTACAGCAATTTATAGTTGAGAATTTCCTCTCTTTTAAAAACAGGGAAATCTTCTCTCTTCAACCTAGTAAAGGCACGTTAAAAAAAGAACATAAAACAGAGTCCATTAAAGGACAGTGGGTGTTAAAGTCTGCTGCAATGTTTGGAGCGAACGCAGGCGGAAAGAGTAACTTCGTCAAAGCCATTGAGCTAGGGAAAAAACTTGTTTTAAGAGAAACAAGGACAGATGACTTAATAGATTTCTATCCCTTTCGGTTAAGTTCTGAGAATAAGAAAAAGGATACGACTATTATTTATCAAATACTCTGTGATAATAAAAAATATGAATATGGTTTTAGCTACAACGCAGAACAAATAAGTTCTGAATGGCTTAAACAAATAAATAAAAGCAACGATTGTATTATTTTTCAAAGAGAAACAGAAAAATCAGAATTTGATATTTCATACTTACTTAAACTCAATCCAAAAGAAGAGGAATCACAATTCTTGTCTTTTCTAGCAAAAGCAACGCCACAAAGACAATTGTTTCTTCATGAAGTTATGAGTCGTAATATTCATGAGAATGTGTCAAATATTAAAGATTTGGACTCTGTTATTAATTGGTTTGTAAATTCTCTAAAAATAATATTCCCAGACACACCGTATAAACAGGGTGTACTACTTAAAGCGGCTGATGACAACGAATTAAAACGTGGCTTTGGAGCACTTTTAAGATACTTCAATACAGGCGTTGATGGAGTAAAATTAATCGAAGTACAATTTGAAAAACTTGGAATTCCACAAGACTTGCAACGTGCAATTAAAACAGATTTATCAAAATCCAATACAGACGAAGCATTTGGAACCCTACGCTTTGATGATAATTTGTATTTAATCAACCTGATTGATGGTGAGATAAAGGCTAAAAAATTGATGACAGTTCATAAAAAGATAGATGATATAGATGTGGAACTTTTCTCTCTAGGCGATGAGAGCGATGGTACAAAACGTTTATTTGATTACATTCCACTTATTTTAGATTTGATTCAAGGTGGAAAAGTCTTTGTTGTTGATGAAATGGAACGTAGTCTACATCCTGCACTTATTCAACAAATAATTACTTTGTTTTACAAGTATTCAAAAGATGTTTCTAGTCAGTTAATTTTTACCACGCATGAGAGCTCTTTAATGAATCAGAAAGTGTTCAGAAAAGACGAAATCTGGCTGATGAAGAAAAGTAGTAATGGAATTAGTTCATTTGGAAGAATGGATAATTTATACAATGTACGCTTTGATAAAATGTTACAAAACAGTTATCTTAATGGAGAATATGGAGCAACACCTATATTTGAAACCGAAGAAGAAATAAGCAAATTATTTTCAACTTTCAAGTAACCAGTAAACATAATGACTAGCTTTATTTCTAAGTTTTTACTAACTACCACTGTGACTACTCCAACTTTTTTGTCACTTGGTTTAATAGGAGTAATAAAAGATAGTGAGAACTATTTCCTAGTGTGGAATGATATGCTAACAAACGCTAAGATACCTAATAGTTTTGAATGGTATAGCATAAATATCAGCTTTGTATTTATGCTAATATGCTTTATCGGCATTAAAATATTTCTATGCCAAAAGGAAAAGAAACGCAAAGAAGGAAAAACGATAAAAGTACAATCTTATTCAAATCTATCTCAAAATAGCGCTGATCAGGTAATGTCATCTATAATCCCTTGGTTGACAATATTTGCAGACAGCCTTAATTTTACGGTGTTATTTGTATGTGTAATACTTCAATGTTGTTTTATCGCAGTTGCAAGTTACAATAACACTAACTATAATTTACTTTGTTCAATATGGGGATACCGTTATTATGAAGTATATACCGAAGAAAACACCTATATTCTCATTTCTAAAAGATGTATCAGGAATAAGAATCAAATTAAAAAGTTTATTGAGGTGACCGATTATATGGGTTTAATAATTAATGAAAAGTAATATGAGCCAATTCTACGCATTGATGCACGACTATACGGTAAAGTATATTCCTCTCAAGGAAGATATTACACCTGAAATTAAAAACATATTCATAAAAGGAGGAGCAATATTAAAGCCTGAAGGTATAGAAGAGGATATATTTGACGGTGATATCATAAGTCGGCGTGGAGAAAATATCACGTATGTCAATTATGAATTACCGGAAGATTTTGCTCGCATCCCAGACAACCAAGCTGATATACCCGAATATAATATTGATGAAGATACAGCCAGAAGTATCTTTTATTATGATGAGGGAAAGTTTTACTTTCAAGTTTTTAATAAAAAGAATGTGCTACAACGTAAAATGGTCCTACATTATGAGCATGGAAACATCTTTGCTAAAATGAATACTTCTGCCTTTATCGTAGAAGATAAAATTCATGCAATATATGAAAATGGAAAATTGTACTTTCAAAGTTATACAATAGCAAATCAAATATTTTCGCTAATAGATTTCGTTACAGAAGCCACAAATACAGAAATTGAATTATTTGGCGAAATAAAAGGTATAGATGTAAGTGCAGAGAACATAAAACATATTGCAAACATAAAAACTCGTCGACTCATAAAATTATTATCTAGCACAAACAACATTACTACTTTTATGCGAAAGGCATTTCGAACAAAAACAAGTCTTTTAAAGAAATATGGAACCAATGCACAAATTAATGGGAACAATGAATTAGTGTTACCGACCAATAATGTTGTTGAACTAAATCGTACTTTAGAATTTCTTAATGAAGATATATTTAGAGGTGTTATCACTGATAGCCTTTATCATTCAAATTCCAAGAAAAAAGACAATCACTAATCATGAGGGAGAAAAACAAAATAATTCGGCTCTACCGATATTGTCCGTGGATGAGAGGCATGGCTGTTAGCCAAAATATCCTGCTACAACGGAACAGATAAAAAGTTTTTTGTACTTTTGCATCATGGCAAAGAAAAGTAATACAGCATTGGCATACGAAGCCCTATTGGGCATCATACTTCCTGCGGGTATCCTTGAAGCGTTTGAATGAAGCGTTTGAAGTCAGCAAAGTTACAGAAGAACATACTGGCATAATAGAGGAAACAGGTTTGGAACGTCGCATCATCCATATTCATCTTGATGAGCGTGACCTTCGTTCAAAGGAATGGCATGCCCTCCGTCCCATTGGCTTCACTGAAGCGCATTGCATCAATGACTTCCCCATCCGTGACCGTAAGGTAGTGCTTCACGTCCGCAGACGCAGATGGCTTGACGAGAATGGAAAGAACGTGATACTTCCGCACGAGAGTCTCACAGCAGTAGGCACCAGCTACTCAAAGGAGTTCGCTGATGTCTTAAAAAAAATATTTGGATACCTTCCTATACCGGCCCGCTCTCTGGAGCGGTACTACAAAATAAACGGTGAGACACTGGAAAAGAATTACAAGGAACACTTGAGCGGTTTCCGTGAGTAGAACCAGCTTAGCTTGAATATGCGGACAACTGGATACTATTGGAAGAGAACATAGGTGAGCATATGAGTATAGACGAGAGTATGCATGCAAGGGATCTGTTCACTTTCCTTTCCAACAAGGACGGCCATGGCAAGAAGGGTACCCTTGTCGCTGCTGTACGGGGAACAAAAGCCTCGGAAGCGGTTTCCATATTGAAGAAGATACCTGAAGATAAGCGATTGGCTGTCAAGGAGGTAACGATGGACTATTCCGACTCCATGTATTCCATTGTTACGCAAGTTTTTCCCAATGCATCGATTATCATAGACTGCTTTCATATCATGAAGAACCAGTGCGATGCCTTGACTGCATACGCATGAGATTCAAGCGCAAGGCCATTGCCGAGCAGAACAAGGAGAAGAAGGAATTCAACCAGAAAAAGAGAGAGCGCAAAGCAGCAAGAGCCAGATATAGCAAGTCCCATCCCAAGAAACGGGACGAGAAACGTGGAAGGCCAAGAAAGCGTGCCAACGAGAAATATGTGTCTACCGAATTGTCCAATGGTGACACCAAGGTGGAACTCTTTACTCGTGTAAAGAGGGCTCTTCCCCAAAGCGGTGAAAAATGGAGCGAAAGCCAAAAGAACAGAGCCAATATGGTATTTGAATTTGCACCTAAACTGAAAGAGGCATACTCTTTGGTATGCAAACTCCGTACTATTTTCAGAAATAAGAAGTTTACGAAAGAAACGACAAGGAGAAAATAGAATGGTATAAGGAAGTGTCTGCTAGCAGAATAGTAGAGATGATTTCTGCCATGAAGACACTCAAATCCAAGGAAGATGAAGTGCTAAACTACTTTGTCAATCGTGCTACTAATGTTGCAGAATCACTCAACTCCAAGATGAAAGGATTCAGATCTGAACTTAGGGGTGTACGTGACCTACCTTTTTATCTGTTCCGTTGTAGCAGGATATTTTGGCTAGCAGCCATGCCTCTCATCCACGGACTTTATTGGAGGCTTTTCAATACGGCCTGCATGGGATGCTTACTAAGAACCAGAACCCCATAAACGCAGAAAGCGTGCAGCCCAATGAGCTGCACGCTTTTGCTTATTGTTTATTATGTGTTTACCTTTCGGCATTACTTGACCTCCTCGAAGTCAGCGTCCTGAACATCGTCAGCACCATTGTTCTGTGCGCCTGCGTTGTTCTGGGCACCGCCTGCCTGCTGGCCGTTGAAACCGGCACCGGCGTCAGCACCTGGCTGAGCACCCTGCGCGCCCTGATACATCTGCTGGGAAGCAGCCTGCATAACGGTGTTGAGGTTGTTGATGGCAGAGTCGATGGCTGCAACATCGCCACTCTTGTGGGCATCCTTCAACTGCTGGAGAGCCTGCTCGATGCCTGGCTTCTTGTCTGCAGGAATCTTGTCACCGTTGTCCTTCAGGAAGTTCTCGGTGGTGAAAATCATAGAGTCAGCCTGGTTCATCTTATCAATTTTCTCGCGCTCAGCCTTGTCGGCAGCAGCGTTAGCCTCTGCCTCAGCCTTCATACGATTGATCTCATCCTCGCTCAAGCCAGAAGAAGCCTCGATACGGATGCTCTGCTCCTTGCCTGTGGCCTTGTCCTTTGCAGAAACGTTCAAGATACCGTTCGCATCGATATCGAATGTAACCTCAATCTGTGGAACACCACGACGTGCAGGAGCGATACCTGTCAGGTTGAACTGACCGATGCTCTTGTTCTGAGCTGCCATCGGGCGCTCACCCTGCAGAACATGGATGGTAACCTCAGTCTGGTTGTCGGCAGCTGTAGAGAACACCTCGCTCTTCTTGCAAGGGATAGTGGTGTTGGCATCGATAAGCTTTGTCATTACGCCACCCATAGTCTCGATACCGAGAGTCAATGGAGTAACGTCGAGCAATACGATGTCGCCTACACCCTCTTCCTTGTTCAGGATAGCACCCTGAATAGCAGCACCTACGGCTACCACCTCGTCCGGGTTTACACCCTTTGAAGGCTCCTTGCCGAAGTAGTTCTTAACCAAAGTCTGAACGGCAGGAATACGGCTTGAACCACCAACCAAGATAACCTCGTCGATATCTGAAGTCTGGAGCTTAGCATCGCGGATAGCGTTCTGGCACGGTACGAGACAAGCCTGAATCAGGTTGTGTGCCAACTGCTCAAACTGTGAACGTGTGAGAGTCTTTACCAAGTGCTTTGGTACGCCACCCTCTGCTGTGATGTAAGGCAGGTTGATTTCGGTAGAAGAAGAGCTTGACAACTCGATCTTTGCCTTTTCTGCAGCCTCTTTCAAGCGCTGCATAGCCATAGGGTCTTTAGAAAGGTCGATGCCCTCGTCAGCCTTGAAGCCGTTGATAAGCCAGTCGATGATAACCTGGTCGAAGTCGTCACCACCAAGGTGAGTATCACCATTGGTAGAGAGCACCTCAAACACACCGCCACCGAACTCAAGGATAGAGATATCGAAAGTACCACCACCAAGGTCGAATACTGCAATCTTCATGTCCTTGTTAGCCTTGTCTACACCATAAGCAAGAGCAGCTGCTGTAGGCTCGTTCACGATACGGCGAACGTTAAGACCTGCAATCTGTCCAGCCTCCTTTGTAGCCTGACGCTGAGAGTCAGAGAAGTATGCCGGTACGGTGATGACAGCGTCTGTAACTTCCTGTCCGAGGTAGTCCTCTGCTGTCTTCTTCATCTTCTGCAGCACCATTGCAGAGATTTCCTGTGGAGTATATTTACGTCCTTCGATGTCTACACGCGGATAGCCACCTTCGTTAACAACGGTGAACGGCACACGTGAGGTCTCTTTCTCGCACTGTGCGTATGTCTCACCCATGAAACGCTTGATAGAGTATACTGTGTTCTTTGGGTTTGTGATTGCCTGACGCTTTGCAGGGTCGCCGACCTTGCGCTCGCCGTCTTTTACGAAACCTACCACTGATGGAGTGGTGCGTTTACCTTCGCTGTTAGCGATTACTACAGGCTCGTTACCTTCAAACACTGCAACACAACTGTTAGTTGTTCCTAAGTCGATTCCAATAATCTTTCCCATAATTGTATCTTTTTATTTTTTTTTATTGTCAATGTAAATTAATTCTTTCAGACTGCTTTCGCAATCTGCCAACCTTATAACAAAGCGTATGCCAAGAGGAAAGAACTGCCAAAAAGTGTGACATCTTGTCAGAATTACATATTTTTTTTGTGTCAGATATGTATGAAAGTGAAAATAATGTCGTATTTTTGCCTTCTGTAATAATATAAGGTTCCTTCGCAAAAGGGAACCATGAATGATTTGATATATTTTATATTTACAAAACAAACACGTTTTTTAGGAGAACAACATGAGAAATTTTACTTTTGACCGCATCTTTGCGGTGGTTGTATTCATGGTGACAGTGTGTACGGGTCTTAAAGCTCAGACAAATGGACGAGACACTGTAACGGTTTTTGATGCTGTGCGTTTCTACGACGGTTATCTGGTAGAGAAAAATCCGGAGGATCCGACACTTGACGGCATCCTTCGTCATCGGACATCTCTGTATGCCATAAAGCTTACCGATGAGCAGCTTGCGCAGATCGGCGACAGCCTGGAGATGCATGTCAGGGTGCAGGCTTGCTGCGACAATTATGACAGGATAGGCAATGTGAACATTGCTTTCGTGCCGAAAGGACAGGAGACGTATAAGCCAGACGAAGTGCAGCGTATAGAGATAGGACGCTTTATAACTCCGTTTATGAACAAGAACAAGAAGCCGGACACGGTGCCGTATGAATACAAGGTGCCTTATCTGAGCTATATCTTCCGCGACAGTGAGTTGAGGGCTCTGTATGATATCTGGGTGGAGTTGGAAATCTTCGGTGTGCCTTATGCTGCAAATCAGCAGATAAAGGGTTGCGCTGACAGAAGCGACGTGTTCCTCGGAACATTGAAGTTCTCTACGATAAACGAAAACAGAGGCGTGATGACAGACAAGGATGTGCTTGTGCCTATCGTTATAAAGAATCCGGAATACATTGCCCATAACCTCAACAACTATGACGAACGGGCTACCGATGAAATCGGCAAGACCATAAAGACATATACTTTTACCGTGCCGAAGGATGTGGCTGACGGTCAGCTTGTGGTGGTTACATCCAATCATGGAGCGAATGAAGGCGGCGAGGAGTACAACCGCCGTTGGCATTATATTTATTATGATGGCGGCGAAGAGCCTGTTATGGTCTATAAGCCGGGAAGAAACTCCTGTGAGCCTTTCCGTAAATACAACACTTGTCCGAATGGAATATACGGCTATTTCAAAAGGTCGGATGAAACATGGCAGTCGTTCAGCAACTGGTGTCCGGGGGATGTTATAGACAACCGTATAATAGACCTTGGAGAGGTGAAGGCAGGCACACATACCGTATGTATCAGTGTTCCGGATGCCAAGTTCGTAGGCAAGCAGGGTGATATACCAGTCTCAATCTTCTTTCAGGGACTTACAGAAGGCATCCTTAATAATATAGGGATATTCAGCTTATTCCCACTTTA
>URLQ01000027.1 GCA_900548745.1 uncultured Prevotella sp. | reverse complement strand
AAGTCGGGGCTTTGTGCATAAAAAAAGAAGGTGCGCATTTTGACACACCTTCTTATAATAGCGAAGCCACCCCAGGAAGATGGCAACATTTCTATTGCTGCTTGCCTGAAGAGGATGCTCTAACTTGCAAGCGAATAATTTCTTGATGTCGTTTGTTTCCAACTCATCCACGAATATATCCTTGGAGTTGACGAAAACCTTCAGCTTCTCAATCTGAGCGTCCGAGAAGTCTGCCAAAGCAATCGGTTTGACATCGATCGCCTTTCTAGAATTGAAAAGCTTATCCATCTTCAGATAGTCCTTTTCCTCAAATTTGTCCTTTGTGAAAAATACGTCCACAAGGTCACGTCGAAGTTCAAGAAGTTCCCTGACTGCGAACACATGCATGACGTGTAGGCACATGTCAGCTTCATTCAAGCCTACTGAAGGAAGATGGTAGGCAAAGAAATCATTCACATAGCGATTGTATGCCTTTTCGCCATTGAGGATTACACACTGGTACTGCCCGTAGGCAGCACGATACAGTTGCCTGAGTTCATTATCTGGCAACTCATTCTCTACTTTTTTGTTACAGCTTAGACAGCAAGGACACAAAAAGAGAGAGCACGGAGTTGTTTTTTAACCGTTTCATTTTCTTTTCGTGTTAAAAAATGGGTTATTAAAATATGATTATGTGGCACAGGTTAATGTGCCTTTCTTTTAATCGAATGTCTCGTATTTGTCATCTACACTATCATTTATTATTTGTCATGGTGGTGGTGCAAAGGTAAGTTCGTATTGTGAAGCCTATCTTCACTACAGATTAAAAAATGATAACACACCACATTTTACCCTATAGTCATTGATAATTGCACCATGATTACGTGCAAAAATGTTGCTTATCTGCAAACAAAGTCAAACAAATGAAAGCATAGGTGCGACATAATAACGATATACAAAATCATGTGTCGTAGTGGTATGAATGCTTGTCAGTCATAGACTTTAACTTTGCACCCGAATCGGTTCGAGATACGAGGGTGGCTCCCTCAAAATTTAACAAAAAAGATCATATATATGGCAAACAAAAAAGAACTCGAAAAACTTGAAAAGCGAATTGAGCTGCTTGAAATGCAGGTCAAGGAACTGAAAACTGTAGAGCCAGATGTAATAAATGAGCGTTTCAAGGAAATCAATGAAGCACTCTATTCCACCAAAGACATTCTGAATATGAAAGAGGTGGGGTTATATCTGGATATTTCACAAAGTCTTCTCTATAAGCTTACCTGTAATGGAGAGATTCCACACTTCAAACCTCGTGGTAAGATGATATTCTTTGAAAAGAAAGAACTTGTGAACTGGATAAAACAGAATCACTATTACCCTGTGGTTGAAAACAATGATCCTATAACTCCAGAATCTAATGACTCCATTGACAATGAAGAAGAAAAAATTACCGAAGAAGAATAGTATTGATGGCTCGAACTTACCAGACTCACGTCTGGTTGAGTTGCTTGACAGATGTGCTATCTCTGTCAAGGACATCGGCAAGAAAACTAAAAAGAAAACGAACAATGAAGACAAAAAATAGTAAAGAACAGCTTACTCCCGACAACATGGAATCCCAATCGCTCGAAGTGTCCATGCTCAACAAGGATAATTTTAGCGATAAAGAATTGGAATCCTACTTGTCCAAAGGCGAGATCAAAGCGACTGATAAGATTACTATTCCTCCTAAAATCCTGTTTGTCGGTGACTGTACCATTGCCACTTTCGGCAATTTCAATGCATCCACAGGTAAGGCAAAGAGCAAGAAAACCTTCAATATCTCAGCAATGGTAGCAGCAGCTGTGACAAACACCACTGTTCTGAACTACAGAGCTGACCTCCCTGAAGGCAAACGCAAGATCCTCTACTTTGATACAGAGCAAAGCAAGTTCCATTGTCACAATGTCCTGGAGCGCATTTACAAACTCTCAGGTCTTTCATTGCAGAAGGATGATTGCCGCTTACTATTCTGGGGGTTGCGCGAATATACTCCGAAACTGCGAATAGCTCTCATTGATTATGCTTTACGCAAGCATGATGAAGTCGGTCTTGTTATCATCGACGGACTCAGAGACCTCATGTATGACATCAACAACGGCAAGGAAGCCACAGATGTAATGACGGTACTTATGGCTTGGACAAGTGTATATGAGCTGCACATCCATACTGTACTCCATTTGAACAAGAATGACAACAACCCTCGTGGTCATATCGGTACTGAGCTGGAGAACAAGGCAGAGACTGTCCTTGTCATCAGTAAGAATACTCAGAACAACAGTATCAGCGAGGTAAGACCGATGCACATGCGAGATAAGGAGTTCAGTACATTCGCCTTCCATATTGATGACAACAAGTTGCCAGTCCTTGATTCTGGCTTCTCAGTTACAGTTGTCAAGCGTAAGGAAAAGGCGTTAGTGGGTCTGGAGAAAGAAATTCATCAGGAGATTCTAGGCAAGGTGCTCGAGGAGCAGACGTTGTCCAAATACAACGAACTTGTTGATGCCGTAGCCAAAGCCTATGAATAAGCCGGTTACAAACGAGGCATGAACGAAGTCAAGAACCTGATTAAACTTCTTACAAGCAAAGGTATAATTGTCAAGGAAGATAATGGATATGCCTATAATTCAGAACGTTTTGATAATCCGCTACCTGATTCTGATAAACAGGTTTAAGGTTTAGGTTTAAAGGGTATATATACACACATACGCACACGCGCACATGCACGTATGCATAATACAATAGATTATGACTATAGACGAAATCAAATCGGTCAGCATCTATCAATGGATGCAGGAAAACAATTATGGTTCTGGCACCAAAAGAGGAAAGAATGTTTTCTATAATTCCCCTTTGCGCTCAGAAAGTGATCCGTCCTTTGTTGTCAATACCAAAGATAATCTTTGGCATGACTTCGGCTCTAGAGATGGAGGAAATCTCATCAACCTTGTCGAGAAACTTAACCCAAGTTGGTCAGAACATCAGGTGCTGTCTTACCTCGAAAACCAGATACGTGAAAAGAACCTTCAATTCAATGAAGATTATAATGCACGAATCAAAGAAGAAGAAGAGGAGAAGCAGCAATGGCTCGAAGGTAAATGTGCAGAACGAGAAGAACAGCTCAATCAGGAAGCTCATTGCCTTCTGCAAGGGCTACATACTCCAGAGGGTTGCTCGATACAATCTGAGCACTTGCCCTTCCATGACAAATGCAAAGAAGAGTAACTGCTAGGAGTGCCACCATAAGCCAACGGTTGTTGTCCTTTTGGTCACCCATGCCATACATTCGATTATCTATTTGTAATTTCATAAACTCCTCTGCGTTGTTTGTTGTATTCTACTCGTTCTCTGATGATTCCAACCACATTCACCTTCTCCTGTACTCCGTAAATGTCAAGCTTCGGATTGGTTCTGTCACCGCTATAGATACTCACAGTTTTCAATCCGAAGAGTTGTTCAAGGATGTCACGCTGTTCGCTGAAATCCACTATACGGTACAACTCAATGTAGTCGCTGCTCCTGTGAAAAACACCATGCTGGATGATAAGTTGTTCTGCCGTAATGATGAATCGAAGCTTACTGAGATAAAGACACCCATATAGCATAGTGAGCAAAGCAACACTTCCCATTATCAGGAATGGCATCTTCATTGGAATGGCATCATGACCTGCAACAAGAAACAGTATAAGACTCACAAGGAACATAAAGCCCTGTGATTGATGTACTGTGCCCAATGTGGACGTATCGTAATGATATTGAATCGTCTTACTGTTTGTTGCATGGCAATTACCTGTGTCTATGATACTGTTTCTCTTCACTTTCATTGACTTCTACATCGCCGTCAGAATCGAAATCGATACCAGCTGAAATCTTATGATCCAGAAGCTCATCATTGAAGTCTTTATACTCTTCAGATGGTTCCTCTTGAACAATACGGTCTCTCGAAACTCCTTCCCTGTCTGCCAAAGCCTTGAACTGCTCTGCAAACTTTTGTCCTGCTTCGTCCATGTCGAAACCAAGATGAAAGGTTGCATCCTTGGCTGTACGTATCAGTCCTTCGAGTTGTCGGGCAGATGGGTTGCCACCTGTCGAAGCAAAGACTCCATGAGCAAGTTCCTTCTTGCCTTCGGCATCGAGATTGCTGTCTTTACCCATCAGCAACTGATAGAATGCCATTGCATTGTATGCACTTTCAAAGAGAAACACCCTTCGGGTATCCTGTAGTCGGGTATCCTCTGGGCTTGACATCCATAGTCCTTCGCTGGCATTGGAACCTCGTGCCATACCTTTGTGCGAAGATCCGTCCTGTTTCATTCTGCCTCTCTCCTCCAAGCCTACAATCTTGTCATCCTTGCCTGGTATAGTCATCGGAAATGACAGATTCTTATAGACGTGACCGCCTTTCGTAGTACGCTCTGCAAGGAAGAAGTCCTTTCTGAAAGCATACTGGGTACTGAGATTCAGACCTCTTGGCTTGAAGTAAGGGTAAAAAGGCTTTTGTGACTCCTTGTTACTGCCCTCGAACTTGTGAAGCTTGTACTCATCAAGTCGGAAGGCTGGCAAGGGCTGTCGTTCTGTGACAATCTTTGTTTCCCTGTCTTCTACTGGGTTATTCAGAAGTCTGTTGCAAACAAGATTAACAAGTCTGTCCTTATCCATACCTAGAGTATAGTCGGCAAACATTTCAGGATGCTCCTTGATGAAGCCGATGACATTGTAGTTCCTCTGTACAGGAGGCTGAAAACAGCATTGACCATTGGCGGTAACTATGAATTTGTCACCACGTATGCGTTTGCCGTCACTATCAAGACGCACATACGACGGATAGCGCAAGCCATCACGCCTGTTGAGCGTATAGCCTGCATCTACCAGTACGTCCTGAATGTTGAGACGTTGTTTGAAATCGTCGTAAGTAAGTTTTGCCATAAGTCGATTATACCAATGTTTACGTGTCTTTTATCTGCTGTGACCCAAGCCTACGCCATGTTCACCAGCGTTGAGACCTACATCGAAAGCTCGTGCTGCAAGTTCCTGCGGAGAGTTAACACCAGGCTTGAAATAGACATGTGGTCGGGGGTCTGGCTCATGATGATGATGCTCCATGAACACGGAAGGACCACTGTGATGACCATGTGCCAGTTCACCCATGACGGCGAGTCCTGCAAGCAAGGCTCCACCAATCTTCGCACCTACATTGGCGTGTGCTCCTGGTACATTCTTCATATCTACTTCATTGAAGATGTGTGAAAAGTTAAGGGCATACTTTAGCCTTATAATCTATAGAATTTACGTTCAAGCAGGTATAAAAAACACCGCTTGGTCAACTCTACGTCGGCACTCGAATCGTGCAAGTTAATATCATCGGTATTTATTCTCAGACATTCTGCAAGTTCAATGAGCTTTGGCCACTTGTTGCCACGTCCACATCCCCTTGACGAAAGCTGACACAGGTTTACAGTAGTCTTCATCGTATCAATCATCTTCGGCCACTCGAATGGATAGATTCCTTCACGTCTTGCAGTAGCATTGATAAAGTTTTTGTCAAAATCGCCATTATGGGCAACACACAAATCACATTCAATCAATTCGTCTATAAAATCATTGAGGGCTTCATATCGATCAGACAAAACCTGTGTAGCAAGAAACTCTTCTGTCAAACCATTCACTTGAACAGCTCCCCATTGCACACGATATTTATTCTCTGGCCATGGGAAATAGTAGTTTACCTCACGTATTGTCTGGAATGTATTACCATCAACGATTTGGAATGACAACTGCAATATGTCATTCGCGTAAGGATTTGTACCTCCTGTTTCTGTATCGAATATCAGTATTCTCATTATGGTCTTTATGTTTTATCAGTACATCAATCCTGCCTTCTTGTATCTGGCAAGCCGTTCAACAATGTCATTACGATTCTTATGCTCTTGCTCTTCTTGTTGCTTAGCAGCCTTGCTCTGAGCTTCACCTTTTTCGATCTGCTCACCTCGAAGCATTTCGTAGGTGATGAAGGTCTTCATTTCGCTGTTTCCATCAGGGAGTTCTCTACCAAGGGCGATACCACTTGGGTAGGCACAGAAGATGCCATTTGGATATTTCTCACTGCCCTGAGCATCTGAATTAAGATGGATGTTCTTCATAATCCAATCCTTCATCACATCCATCTTCGACATGTCGGCTGGCAAACCAGTTCTTTCTCTGTAACGGTCAAAAAAGTGAGGGGTAAAGAAACACTTCTCTGCCTTTGCCATTGGATTGGAATCGAGGTACAGGAATCCAACAAGATGGAACCCATCCGATTGACGGTACAATCCAAAGTACATATAATCGAGCATTCGCTGTTTTTTACTTATTGCCCAGTCACGGCTAAGCATGTAAATCAGGTAGTCAATCCCACGATTACCCTTCACCATAACAGGTTCATAAATCTTTAATCCTTGTGGTTTTGTCTTCTGTAAGATTCGCCAGTATTTTGGCTGAAGGTCATTCATCTGATGATAGACGAACCGTTCATCAAAGTCAAGAACCCTGATTATGTCGTTATAGTCGAATGTATCTGTCACGATTGATGGCATGATCTTCTTAATGGATTATTGTTTACACCAATACAGCTGTTGCTGCTGCACAAATCTGACCGACACAGTCGAGCTCACCATTTTCAAGCATGGTGACACCTATAGCTTCAGCCTCGGATTCATCATAAGCATCTACATATATTGAGACTTGTTCATCCAGGTCACTTATCAGTTCTACCAAATATGTATTCATTACCTTAATCCTTTGAGGATATTTCATCGAGTTGTTCCTTCACCTTATACATTTCCAACCTTTCCTTCAGGAACTTGAAAATTGAAGGGTGAACAGAGAACTCATTTATCTTATTCCAACCATCGCCCAATGAACAAATCAACTCATTAACAAATGCTTCATCAGGAGTCTTATCGCAAACCAATTCTCGAACATGAACCTTATTGTCAATAGAGCTAAAATTGCCACTTGGATTTGGACCTGCACAATACATCCATGTATTGGGTGAATACTTCCAATAATGAACATTGACACAAGCACCCAAAGTTTCCTCTCGGCGAGAAGCTGTTCGGAAGTCCTGACCTTGCTTGATGTCGTACTCTTTAGTTATCAAGCGCATGAGATCCCTTGTAACTCCGTCTTCTTTACCAATAATCTTAATATCCTTATAGAACTGATTGTGTAGAACACCATCCTTGTTTTCACGCATACGTTGCTGGCAAAATGTCTTTGCATCTACTGACTGCACATTGTCCATCAACAGTTGGTATGCTTCGGCTGGCACAATAGTGTCCTTTAATTCTTTCAAAGCACGAGTCATCTCATCTAATTCCGGGAAGATATACTCTTCGGTATCATAAATATTATACTTGACCCCACCCTTCTCGATACAATAGATAATATCCTTGTGATATCCCTTTTTAAAGTCAGGTATTTGATATTCGCGCATCTCGAAATTTGCGTCCAGTACAGAGATAACACCATCCTGTGGTATTTTTTTCTCAATATCTCTATAAGAAAGCTGACCATCATTATCAATAGCCATTTGAACAAAGTAGTAGTCCTTGCTTTTAACCTTACTTTCTGCATAGGTTATAACGCATCCCTTAAAACGCTCAATCATAGCTTGCGGCAAAGTTGATTGCAGACAGCTTTTCTTAATCAGAATTTGGCGAAAGATATTTTTGATTGTCGCATCATTTATCTCTGAACCTATCATTGAATCTTGAACAGGAATCAGCTTCTCCATTAGATCCAACTTCTCCTGAAGGCGATGTCTATCTTTTGACCTTCGTTTTGCAGTTGACAATTCAGCCTCTTGATCCTTATCTCCAACGATACGAATACAGATTCTATTCTTACCCTTGGTCTTGATGAAAGTACCTTCAAAGCCAGTCTTAAACAACTTATTGATGTAAACTTTCGACTTGTCCTCTATCAAAGCACGACGTTCCTCTACGCCCTCTTCTTTGGTATGACATGAAATGTCTATCCAGGAAGAAGAAAGCATATTACGAACCAATTCATCTTCATTCTTAAACTCAGCTTCTTGCGACTGTAATAATTGAGGATCATTATAAACAACAGGATATACCGAAATGTATTTAGAGTATGTAGTCAAAAAATCATTCAGTACAGAAGAAATAATATAAGCCTGTGATTCCTCCAAATGGTCAATATCACTGAAATCCAAGAACGGAATACGATTTTTATTGTTCTTTCTGAATATGGAAGGATGATTATAATACTCTTTGGTTCCTTTCTTCTTTTGTGACGAGAAGTATATGCGTTCATCACCAAATTCCAGATGGTAAACTAAAGAATCCTTCTTCTTGGAATTTTCAACCTTATCAGCCTCAGCAAAGGTACTGGTATGGGCTTCAAGCAAACCACCATAGGCAAACTCCAACTGTAAACCGAGTTCTTCACCTTGCTTTTTACCTTTATTATACAGGCTACTACAAGTACCACAGATGAGCTTACCATGTGCGTAACTTAGAGTTTTGTCTCTATTTGGCATCATGGATAGCATCAGGTTAAGCATGTTGTGTGGATAAATTCCTTCCCTATAGCCCGGGTTATAACTGATTTGCTTTATCTTAACATTAACCTTTTCAAGCCGTTCTTGAAGCATGGCTGTAGTGATACTTTCCTTCTTTGCCGATGCAAAAAGGAATATGCGATGTTTGGTTGGGGCATCTGCATTTCCTTCTTTGACCATCTTATTGAACGCACAGACAGCACTATTAGGGCACAATCCTTCCAATTTACAATAAATACCTAAGTTGTTGCCAAAGTCATATGCATTGGAGTATTCTATTTTGTACAAGTCGAAATCCTCCAGGAACTCATCCCAGAGGAAATTGACTTTTATATGATTGGTTCTTATCTTTTCCATAGTTGTTTACACAATGTTTAACTTTTCGAGGACTGCCTGAACGTTTTTGTCAAGGATAGCACCTGTCTCAACGTCAATCAGACCATTGATGATTGGCAGGTTCGCACCACCTTCAAGTTGTATGGTATGAGTAAATGAATAGTTGCCAGCATATCGAGGAACATTGATTACAATATAGCTACCACCACATTCTCGAATTTTTCGCTCCCAAGACTGGGCGTTGACATGCTGATTAAAGTCACTATCAGACATAAATTTCACATCCACATATAACTTATCATTGACTACCCAGTCAGCACGCTCCCAGATTTTTTCAGGAAGTGATCCTACATTACATGCTGCATTTTCAAGAATTGCCTTGAACACTTGCTCTCCAAAGTAACCTGTATATACCTGTTGAATAACTTGTGGCGAAATAACCCATGATTTACCTTTCCAAGACGTACAATATCCATTAGTCTCAAAGTATTGTCTGATGAACCCTTGCTTCATGATTGCATCCAGATGTACACTTGCATCTGAATAACTTCGATTTTTTGCTTGTGCTTCAACAGACTGGATATAGAACATTCGCATTGACGGGTCAATATCGTTTCTATCGTCAAACTCAGGATGTTTCATTACATACTCACGTATCGAATGTAATCTTTCACGTATCTGACAGGCATACTTATCTGTACCCTTGAAACTTATACCGACCAACTCACTGATGTATCTATCTCTACGATGCTCATCATTGTTGAACGTAATATCCGATTCCTCCTCTTTGCCCTCAAAGCGGTCAATGATATTTTGATTTTCATTGATAGCTTTCAAAACATGTTTGAGCAGGTCTGTCTGTACCTCTGGTTTCTTTGCCGTTACCATAGAGTAAGCCATATCCTCACCAATAGCAATATGAACAGACTTATTGTAGATGGTTGAGCGAGTTATACGCCCCAAAGCTTGTACAGCCCATCGTAGGCAAAAAGCATCAAAAGCAGGAGTTTCTTTCAATACAGCTTTGATTTGAATCTCTCGACCTTTCATGATTTCGCTCAGTTCATCAACAACACGGTGGTGTCTGCGTCGAAGCAATGCACGTTGGAAATCAGATTTTTCTTTGAGTTCTAATTGGTTGTCTGTGCCCAATATACTCAATGATATACAAGCCTTTAGGTAGTCATCTACTTCAATCAGAGGGATAAAGTTTGTGGGCTTATCCATAATGATACCATCGAAATTGCATCGTGTATCTTTACGATCTTTGGTATTTGGAGCTTCTAGACAATGTTTTTTTCTGTATTTGCTATCCGTTTCAAACAGATAATTTACGCCCACTGCACCTGACTGGTAACATACGAAGCAGAACATCTTAAGTTTAGGATCTTCCTTCAACAACTTCTCTACTTCCTCCAAGTCCCTCTTGAAATGCTCTCCACTAAGGAAGCATACATTCAGTTTAGGATATATATCTGAATATCTGCGTGTGTTCCCATCATCAATGGCATGTTCATCCATTGAATCATTATCGAATTTTTCTCCACGCTTGGTTATTCTTGCTTGTTGAAAAATGTTCAGTGCCTTCTTTATACCGATACTACTCTTACCTGTATATGAGAATGGCTGAAAATAGAGCCATGCCTTTGCGTCAGGATTTTCAATAAAATCCATATAGTGGCTCAGCATATTCACCATTCTGGCAGAATTGTTCTTATCAAAGGTGTTCTTGTCGGTAGAAACGAAGTCAAGACAATCTTTGACAGCTTGATTACATTTGCCAAGATACACCTCAATCTTTTCTTTTGGATTTGTATTTTCCTCTTTATAAATTGAGAACTTTACGTCAGGATTGGCATAATTGAGGGCTATATAATCTTCGATTCTTCGCAATGCATCATTGTCAATCTTCTCAACCTTTACGCCTTGTTTGGCTATATAGTTGAAGTCGTAGTTGTGAACTGGACTCTGACTGTCAGCCGTAGCACTACACATGATTACTCGGTTATGGTTGACCATATCGAGCAACACGTTCTCAGGCATACACCTCATTTCGTGATAATCGAAACAACAAGAATAACGGTCATTGTCAAGAGAGTACACCTCTATGAAACTTATACCTTTATCATAGATAGATCTGCTCTCGACCTCTTGGTCTTTTGAGTGAGGAGTTTCAAAGTTTGTTCCACAACGCAACTCTTGTAGAGCCTGACGGTATTCTGTATTACCTTCATTTATACCCATATATTTAATAATATGGTCAAAGGCACGCTCACTCTCAAGATCTACAGAAGTCTCGTAGCTTTTCTTTTTACGGAGTTCATTCTCTATTCGAGCATACTCTTCCGCATGTTTATCTACTATCTGAACAAAATTCTTCAGGAAAAGAATGATACGATTTGCCGCAAACGATAGGGTTTTATCATTCTGGCTCTTCAACATTTGTTTTGGTTGAAGGTATGAGACATTCTCCTCTTTCTTGTTGTGGATGGACAATACGAAATTCTCTGCTGAAAATGTCTGGTCTTCATCATAAAAGATGAAATTGCCGCGATTGACATTCTCATTCAATTCCAAGCCACTAAGCATCTTCTGAGGAGCTATGTCATCAATCAGATATTCCTTCTTCTTTTTTATCGCTTTAAGCATTGCCTGAATATTGTCTTTATGTTCAACCCATTCAGGCATCCTTTGCATATCCAGAACCTCTTCATAGTGCTCACAGATAAAATAGCACAAGCCCCAGAAATTAAAACGTCTTCTTCTACCACATTCACAATCGAAGAGACGTTTCATTGCAGCTTCCTTTACGCGGTCGGACTCATCAATAATGACAAGTGAGTCCTCGATATGCTTCCAATAAGGCTGTGTGCCCTTACGCACCAATTTAGGTGAAGCTGTTGTGTGCAGCTTGGATGCTGTCAACGCAACGATCTTACTCTTATAAAATAACAATTCTGGGTATAGTTCCTCCAGTACTGAATATTCTCGAAGGATATGCGAGGCTATAACCTCGTCAGTTTCATTCTTATATTTCTGACGAATTGGAGTAAGGGCTTCTTTGCGCACTTTATCAATAAGACGCGAACGATTCTTTGCAATTTCCTCAGTAATTTCTTCTGTTACATCATTATAAGTATAAAGACGTTTCAAATTAGCAAAAGCCTTATCCCCTTGAAAAAGAGGATTTGCTTCCATCCTCTGAAGGATGGCAGGGTCAGTAAACGCTCGTTCCCATTGCTCTTCTTGCGAATAAACACGAAGAATATCATGCTTCTGAAGCTTGATACCGCTCCTGGTTAAATTCTTCCTTATGTCTTCGATTGTTGCATCCAACTGTTTCTTGGCATCTGTGACATAGAAGATACGACGGGCATCTTCTTTCTTCAATTCTTCTGCCATCAACAGGCATGAATTATATGTCTTACCAGAACCAGTAGGTAATGGTATCACAAATAGACCGCGTTTAGGTTGTGCAGCCTTCAGCAGCTCTTCAAATATACAGTTTTTCAAATCCATATTTGGTTTAGTCTAAACTTCTTTGAAGGATTTAATTATTACGTTTGTTCTGTACAATACTTTTGAGTTCATCTACATCCATTGCCTCTTTTTTTCTGTGAACCATAGAATGGCAATTTGAGCATAAAGCGACAAGTTCTGATTGAGGAATCTCATGTTCTTCATCATATGTCGATATAGGACGTTTGTGATGAACTTCAAGGAAACCTTTGCCTATCTCACCATAAACTTTCTCAAAGTTGAAGTCACAGATATAGCATTTATATCCTGATTCAATAAGGCAACGTTCTCTTGCGGCACGATTTCGTTGTCTTCGGAGCACTTTTGCCTCAGTTACACGACCTTCAACCTGTCGTTTCTCCGCTTCTTCCTCTGTCTCATCAATTGAAGGTTCATCGACATCAGGATTAGTAAAACTATCCAAATCTACGCCAAGTTTCATGGCATAGAAACGGATGTAGGCATCCAAGGATTTAGAAGAAATATAACCATAGGGAGCTGCAAGTATCTCTTCGTCTGATTTGATTTTGGCAGAATAAGATAGCAATTGCTCTATTGTGTATAGATCATCGTATATGCATTCAAAATCTACACGAATATGTTCTTTAATCAATGCTGGCAGATTATTTTCTGCCGCATTGACTAAAGTATTCAACATAGTTCCTTTCATACCTTCATTAACACGAAGATAAGTACGGAACTCTTTGTGTATCGCTTTCTGTTGTTCTGTGAGCATGATTAGTTAGCCTTTTGAATGATAACATAATAGAGGACATCCTCATTATTTCTCGTTACATTAACTGAACCATTTAGAGAATCAAGATTCATATATTTACTATTAGACTTATAGCCGCCACTAATACCATGGTCAGGACGAATCTCTACCTTGCCACCATCAGCGGTTTCAATCTTAAGCCAACGATGATGGTCTGCATCATTGAAGGAATGCTCTGGATCTACACCAAGAACTTCATTAAACAGATTATCTGTATATTCATCAGCATCATCTTTGCTTTCAAAATTCATATTGATATAAGTCCAATCACTGAATCGATCGTTATTACATTTTCTCTTAGGAGAGTCAAGTTGCAGAGTGACATTGTCGATGGTAAATCCAAAGAGTTTCTTCATCTCATCAATGAGATAAACCAACATCAGACTTGCCAAAGCACTATTCACGTACATATCACTGAATGTAATATCCACATGTTTACCACCCAATACTTCAACCATCATGTCTATGTCCGGTTTCTTTAATACAGATGGTGCTATCGCGTGACTGAAATAGTTGCGAACTTGGAACATGGTTGCATCGGTAAGTCCTTCTCGCACAACCTGATTAGGTGAAACAACATATGTAGGTTCATCCTGTTTTGCAAAGGTTGCAGGATTTTCATCAACAAAGATATGGCTGCAATCCTTACCCCAATTGTTTGAGAATGAGATTGCATGATTCTTTTCAGTGAAGTATCTACGAATCCTTGTATCTGACTTCACAACAATAGCAGTCTTAAACTCACCCATATCCTTTACCAATTGTACATTACAATCAGGGAACTTATCTTTCAAGTTTATAAAAGGTAGTTTTTCTGTAATAGAAGAATACAATTTTGGATGATATTCAACATTCAGATTTACAGTTTTCCCTGTAGTAACAGCCCTGTTGATGTATTTACCCATCTCAGAGCGGACACTCGACCAGTCTGTAACTGCTGTATCATCTGTGATGTCAGATACACAGAGCGTGATTTCTTTTACATCAGAATCTGCAATAGATTGTTGTAATACAGCTTTCATAGACAGGTATACCACCTTAGCATTAGGACTTTCATTCTTTACAGATTGAGGGATTTCAAGAGCCTTGTTCTTTTGTCTGTTTAACCAATCAAGAACCTTTGCTTTGGATAGAAGGTTGGCATAGCAATAATTATTTCTATCTACCAAACACTTTGCACAAGCACCTCCATCCACATGACATGTACATGCAGATTCCTCCAACATCTTTCTTGCCACATCGAAGATTTCTTGACAGTGGACAGGGTTCATCAGTTTCAAAGAATATCCACATCCACCCTTAGCAGTATCATATATGAAGAGTACCCAAGAATCGATTTCCTGCTTAATGCCAAAATCCACCTCGCCTCCATCTATACCCTCACTTAAAGCCAAAGCACGTTTAAGGACAACGCCAAGTGAATATACCAACTGTTCATCGTTCTCAAATTCGCTTGAACCTGCATCCTTCTTGAAACGAAGAACGACATAGCATGTCGGATGATTGCCTGTAAATACAACGTGGCGAGCTATATCCTTGTCGTTAGCTTCACAGTCTTCACCCCACAATCTTTTATGCCCTGGGCGAACGGCATAAGGAATCGTGTCTTTTGAGTTAATATCAGAAAACTCTACAGCAGCTCTACCACATCGTTTACAGAATGCGAATCCATGTCCATTTCCTACATTGTAGAAAAGAATATTTCCTGATTCGCCACTACTTACCATCTGACACATGTTAATTTCCTTGCGGTCATTCCAATCTGTCTTTAGAAGCACTGGACGAATGTCATAGAAACGCTTTTCTGTTTTTTCCTCACGAGAACTATCTACATTCTGATCAGTTCGGAATCCGACAGGCTCATATGCTAAAGTATATGAACCATTGTCTCTATCAATAATGCCATGATATGGATTCTGACAAACAGGGCAAACTTTGCCTTCAGACAAATCCTTTCTGTAGTCAGTATGACCGCAGTGGGTACAATGATAGATAGCTCTTGTTTGAGTTTCTTCATTGTATGCACCGAATAAAGTCACACCTGCTGAAACATAGTTCTTTTCATTAACAACAACCGTTTGTTCAGGAGCATATTCATTCAAGGCTGTATGAATATCTCTACTTGCAGATGTTGCACGTTTCAGATCATTTATTTCCTTTGTAATCTTGTTAAGTTCTTGCTGCTTATTGAACCTATCAACGTCTGAAGTTGTTGCTGCAATTTCATTCTTCAATTTTTCTGCCTTATCGAACAAACGATGAAGCTTTGCTGATTGGTCTCGATCTGTAAAATCGAAAGTAACTACGCCTGTAGGCATATTAGCGTTAGGAATAAACTGGTGTTCTGACAGATAGTTAAGAAGACTTTCAGACTTGGATTTTCTGATCTGATTGCTGATAGCCATTTGCCTTCTTTGGTCATTTGCAAACTGATTAAAGGCATCTGTCAATTCCTTCATGACATCATCATATTCTTTCTTAATCTCAGCGATGCTCTCGATAGTTTTACCAATCGAGAACACTGCATTTGAGCCAAACACTTCATGGAACTTACGTTCTTCTGCAGTATTGGTACTCATATCATTCAAGAAATCGATGAAGGTATCACAGGTTGAAGACATAAATTCATCTATGCTTATATTCGCCTGAATACCAGTGCCATTATCACAAATAAATTGCCTAAAGAAGAACGAATTGACGTGTCTTTGGATAATAGTCTGACTTGGACGCACCTTAATCATGTGGTTTGTTGTCTGCAATGCCCACATTGGATTATCAAAGGCATGTTGTCCAACAGGAGTATTATTACATAGAGAGAAAGCGATTGCCTTGCTTTGCCCCATACGACCAGCACGACCAACTCGCTGTAGATAGTTTGCAGCTGTCGGAGGAACGGTGTCCATCAATACAACATCCATATCACCTATATCCACACCCATTTCCATGGTCGTAGAGCAGTGAAGGACATTTATAGAAGGATTTTGCTGACTGAAAGACTTCGTGTAATCTCGCAACAATTTCTTCGATTGTTGAGCTGAATGCTCAGCTGCTATATAAGCAGGAGTTTTCTTATAAGTGTATTTGTGACGGTCACTCCAAAGTCCCTTTTCAATAAGGTTCTTTACATTCTCGTCGCTCTCCATCCATGATGGAACCTCATCATTATCTTTTGGACGACAAGGCATTGTTATCTTCTCTTCAGAACAGAGATAAGACTCAAATAACTTTTCTGAAAATTCACCAACAATCAAAGGGCTATAGCCACAGAATGTAGTATCAAGAAGCTGATTGGTTACAGGACAAAGCCATACCGACTCTGTTCTCTTAATACGACAAACATTATTTCCTTCTCGTCCTGACAAATCAAGGAAATAGCAACCTACATAGCGTTCATCAGCATGTGATGATATGTTTGGATTGTTATATCCATCCGTATCATCAGCTTTGACTTTTGTTAATATTTTATTATCAACCAACTGGTTGAATGCATCGTTTACTATAGCTTCAACAACATTTGCATTCTTTTGCAAATCATCCAAGTTATGAATCTTTAATCCCGCACATAACATGATGACAATACGAGGTTGACGGTGAGAGACTGTCCCATCGTCTTTCCTGTTCAATAATTGCCATGCCTTCACATTCTCCCTCTTATCATCTGGAGCTGAGAACGGTGTACTGATATTACTATCACGAACATACTTCCTCTCATCATCTACCAAAGGTTGAATATGGTTGTTAAGTCGAACGAAATAGTCCAGGCATAGTTTCAGATAATCCTGCCAGTCTTGATCTTTTAATTCAATATTGTGCTTGTCAAGATAGTCAACAAGAGTAGCTGGTCGTTTGATATTCTTTAGTCCTGGATATACCAAAGTAAACAAACCCATTGTTTCTGCATTGGTTTCATAAGCAGGACGACGAGCAATAGTGCCGCGCATCAAAGAAGCTTTGTATGCATTCTTGTTTTTAGCGCCATCAGATGCTGTAAGATGATCAAAGATAATATGATTATAAATCTCATTTGAGAATGCTTCCAAAGTAATACCTTCTGGCGATTTTGGAGCATTATCAATAATCATCTTTGTCTGTTCTGGGGTCAAAGTAAGGCGAACAGCTTCAGGCAAGGAAGCAAGCGGATCTACAGTTTGTAGTTCTGCCAACTTCTGCATTATATTCTCATTGCATTGCTGCCTCTCAACATTGATATTAAAAGTTTTTGCTGAAATAGCAGTACCCTGGCGGCTATCAGTAAATGCGATGTACTTGCCCCATGTGTGACCTTTTGGAGCACACTCACGCAAGAATACTGGAGAAATAGTCTGGTTGATGAAATTGATAGGGATTCGGAAATGCTTAAAGTTCAGTCGCTGACCTTGTGCTAGTTTTCCACATGAAGGGCAATAGGAATGTCCCTTTTCGCCTTTTTTCCCTTCTTTTGCTACTGACACCCATTTTCCTGTATTCTGTAGATTGGAAGATAGTACAGATTCCTTGATATCCAAAGTTTCATGATGACCTTCATTTATAGGTATGAAGAACTTTTCCTTCTCGTAAGGTAACAAGAAGAAAACGCTTGGGTCAGAAGAGGATGTCTGCTCATCCAAATCTTCTTGGTCTGGATCCAAATCAATTGCGAAGTAATCATCGCGGTTCATGCCATCGTCGCATGGAGCTATCTTGTGCGTGTCACGATCACTTGTTCCCATCAAAATGAATCCTCCACATCTCTTACATTGAACTATCTCCAGCAATGGAACACTACAATCTGGACATACCGATGCTTTGTATGTAGTAAGATGACCGTATATTGGCTGAGCTTGATTGACTCCCTTGCAATTCTCATTTGCACAAGCATACAAGCCACTTATAGCACGCATGAAGAAATGTGCTCGAAGTGAAAGAACAGGAGTCTTGCCTTGCGACATTTCACACAAGCGATCCAATAAAGTTAGGGCAGGTAATAGATTTGTCTTATCGAATGGCATTTCAGGGTATAACCACTCCCACATCTGTTGAAGAGTCATACCTGCTACTTCATTAATTTTGTTACGTAGGCTGATTACTCGCTCTACTTTTGGCAGATCGTTCTGTTCAAGTTCTGCCGCAAGTGCATTCTCATTCAGAGGCTTAACCAATCGCTTACCACCAATGACCTTAATTTTGTCAATTGACTGACCGGTCACATTTGAGATAAACTCTGCCAATGATTGTGCTCCTTCTTCTCCACCAATGGTTGCAGATGTACAAGCAAAACGTATATCATCTGCATTTTTCCCAAAGGCATCAAGTATTCTCTTGATCTGATAGCCGAGTTCAACAGCTGCTGAGCCAGAATAACTATGAGCTTCATCAATTACAATCCAACGTAGTTTTCCGGCTGACTGCTTCAGCATTTCCTGGTCTTTCTGTCGAACCAATATATACTCCAACATACTTGGGTTGGTAAGCAAAATCTCAGGACGTGTGCCTTGATTCTTTGTGTCTCTAATATCATCACGAGTCACTACCTCGTTTGGTAGGATTTCGTCGCGACCGTCAGCACGGTACTCTGGTGTATCACCATTATAGACAGCGAAATGCAATCCTGTAGCCTGACAGTATTCTGAAAGACGCTTCTTTTGGTCTTCCATCAAGGCATTCAATGGATAGAGGAAGATTGCTTCAATAGCATTTGTATGTCCTTGCTCATACAAATCACTCAAAACAGGGTACATGAAACACTCTGTTTTACCAGAACCTGTACCTGATGTTACAACAATACTATTTCCTTCAGCCAAAGTTTTCCAGCTCTCTGCCTGATGCTTATATGGAGGATATTTTACTCCGATACCAAGTTTATTGATAACTGTAGGGTTAAGAGCACTGCGCCAACTATCATCATTTGCAGGTTCCCAACCAAAAGTACTTTGGAATACAGGTTCTGCCAAGAGAGGCTCTTTCTTGAAAAGTTCCTCGATAGCAGGACGCATAGGATGATTACCTGGTGACCAGAGGGAAAGCAATGCCAAACGCATGTTTTCCTCGGTCTCTTTATATATATTTTCAAACTTCATGGTCTTAATGACTTAATTTGTTATTTAACGATATTACAAAATGCTGATTTGATGATTTGCAACAGAATATGATGCTTCTGCGTATCTGCTCCTTCTGAGAGAAAAGGTCGATTTCCTTGCGAATATGTGCTGCAACTGCATTAACTCGCTTGTACAGCCATATTTCGTTACCAACCTTTCCTGGCTCAGTATAATTACTGAAGAAGTTTCCAACTTCATCTCCAAGATAATCCTGATTTGACTCTATATAGCCATCTCCAGAAGTTTCAAGCCTATATATACCTTTCGGATTTTTAACCATGGTCTCTGCTAAGTCCTGAATTATTCCCTCAGAGGAAGAACCGTATGCTTCTACCATTGATGATACACAAAGCTCGTCAATCCACTCTGTAAATGAAATCATTACATCGTTGAAGCACTGACCAATGTTTATCATATAGCTTGTTTCCTCATTTAATGCGCTCAGATATTTAATCATGTCTTCACCTGTGTGAGCCATCGCCCACTTGATGTAAATTTCCTGCATAGCTGGTGTCATAGGGTCTGACATGAAACCATACAGTTGATTAAAGATTCCTGACAAATGAGGTTGCAACCAATACCATTGGAAAGCAAGGTCATTACTGAAAGTTTTCAGCTTCTCTTTAAGTATGTCACGTTCATCAGCATCAGAGCATTTCACATACAGTTGGAATGCCAAACATAAGAGTGCCTTATAGTTTTGTGCAGTACAATACAATTCCAAGATTGAACTTACAGGGATGTCATCAGCCTGAACTCTGTCAAACCAACCAATGATTCTTTGCCATAATTCATCACCTAACTTGGAATTATTAAGACTTTCCTGAATTGTGGCAATTGCAGTCTCTCGGTTGTTTGCCCTATAAGAACCATCCATTTCTCTTGATAAGTCAACCAAAGCAGGACAAATGCGTCCACGAGTACGACCGATGAGAATAGTTTTTCCCCATGGACGTATCTCTTCAGGAAGATAATAATAACCAGACTCTTCATCTACAGACATTTCTACAGGAGCAAGATTTGGTTCATCCAATTTCAGTAATTTCAGAACGCCAGTGAACTTTATGGGTTTCCTGTTATTGCCAGTGATTACAACACGTCCTTCTGTAATCTGTTTTGGTCGGAATGGCGATTCCTTTATGCCCAAAGAGATCTTTGTCCCATCGGACAGCGTAAACTGTACTTTAATTTCTGCCTGTAACATGTTTTGTGAAGTACGTTCTATCAGAGAACGTAGTACCTCACGAGAATCAAACAAAGTCAGAAGACTACCTTCATAAGGTATAGTTTTCAGAGCACGTCCATTTTCTATTATATAAAGTTTCTCACCCTTCCAACGTAACTCTCTTCTGACATTACCGTACGTGTATTCCTTGATGTCTTGCCCGACAAGATGATACTGGTACTTATCTATATCAGAGTAAGGAACCCAGCAATCATCTTCAATATCATCACCATATATGTTCTTTATTGAAAAATCCTTAAATGGTGCCTTTATTGAAAGGTCAAATTGGTTCTTGCTCTTACCATCAGGAGTGAATGTAAAGCGGATTTTGCGCGGATCATGACAGTTTTCCTTCTTAATTTCCCACACATCACCGACTTTCTTTTCACCTTCGGTTGTTGAAACATGACCGTGAGCCCATGCCACTCGGATTTGACATGAGTTCTTATCTGCCTTTTGTAAGCTGATGACTAATCCGTCACCTATGTTTATGAACCTCAGTGGTGTTACATAGTTGCCATTGGGATCAATAGCTCGTGCAAAGACCTCTCCATAAGAAGCAGAATCGCACCATTCACTTTGCCATTTATTACGATATTGTACGTTACGACGTTTTGAATCCGTACCATCTTCTGTGTCATAGCAAAGAGTATAGATGCATTTGCTGGCATCATAGAGAGATTCTATAACGTCAGGAACATAAAGGGGATGCGATTGTAGTTCCGTCCAGTAAAGTGAGGCATTCATTCCGAATGTGATTGTTCCATCTTCACCTGTTAGAACAATGTTTTCTGTATAATCAGCAGGAATATGAAGACCTTTCAGATTGGTTGTTCCCCAGACATAATCAAACAAATCTAAGTCTGTGTCAGTTTGAACAAGCCAGCCTTCAGGAATCAGAATAAGTGACTCTTGTCTTCCCATCTGATTACCAAGTTCAAACTTGCCATCCTTATTTCTATATAACAAGTGAGGGACGCTCATATCGAGATCATCTCCAATATGTGCATCTTCTTGATTATGCAAGAAAAGGGCTATGTAATCACCATCCTCATAGGGATGCTTGCTAACAACAGCATAACGGCAGAAATTATTGGCATAATCAAATGTATCTACAGCCTGACCATTCCTTCTAACCTGGACAGAGAAGAAGTTTTGCTTGTCTAAACCTTGTTCTTCTAAAAATACCTGTGGAAGTCGCTGAAGTCCTTTGATTATATATTTCGTGTATATCTTTTTTTCTACAGTATCAACTCTGAATTCCCATGCCAAAGAGAATGGACGAAGTTGATGGCGACGAATCTTCTCCTGTTTTGCCAGTTCTTTGAGATACAAGAACCACGCATCATGTTCGTTGTTGCAATAAAATGGCATCAGAAGGTGACACTCGGCTTCAACGCCAAGGATAAGCTGCTCACAATAGTCTTTCATACATTGACTCTGTGAGGCAACTAAGCCAAGGTTCAGTTCTTCGAAATTGATATGTCGGTTTACGAGACCACGTGTAAATCTATCCCATACCGAGTTGGTAACATTTCCAGTAACCAACTTCATAGGAAGACCTCCCTGGTATAACATATCATTCAAAGGATCTGCTCTACCACCGTCATACTTCTCAATTTTCAGTTTCTTTGCGCCACGTCGAGCTGCTTCATAGAACTCATCGCACAGATTGACGCTTAATCCCGTTGACTCCAAGGCATCATAGACCATCTTTTTGCTATGCTTTCCATCTACATATAGTCTTCGCCAGTATTCAGCGAAGAACAAGGCAGACTCTTTGCACACAGTAATAAAAGGATTCTCCAAGTTTATTACATTTGCTATTAAGGGTGAATATGGACAGCTGTGTTTATGGGTATAATTAAGAATTTGAGTAACAATAAGTGATAAACGATTATGGAAGCTTTAGAAGCATTATATACACGTCGAAGCATCAAAGGTTATACCGACAGATGCCTACAAAGGAAGAAATTGAAAAGGTAACGAAAGCAGGTACTACTGCGCCTACAGGCATGGGTATGCAGTCGCCTCTTATCGTGGTGGTAAAGAATAAGACTCTTCGTGATGAGCTGGCGAAGATGAATGCAGAGGTGCTTGGAACAACTTCTGATCCGTTCTACAACGCACCTGTCATCATCGTAGTTCTAGCACCAAAATTAAGAAATACTTACATGAATAATGGTTCGCTGGTGATTGGCAACATGCTGAACGCTGCTCATGCCATTGGTCTTGGTGCTTGTTGGATTCATCGTGCTAAGGAGGTCTTTGAAAGTGAACGTGGCAAGGCTCTGCTTGACGAGTGGGGCATCAGCGAAGACTTTGAAGGTATTGGTCATGTTGCACTCGGATATGCAGCTGTGGAGCCAAAACCTGCAAAGCCTCGCAAAATGGGCTATGTGCGCGTCATTGAATAATATTTAATGCTGGCTGCCAAAATGAAGGTTAAAGCCGTTGAAGTTGACTCAAAAATCATCTTCAGCGGCTAAATCACGAAAATTTTGCTGAATGAGGCGAAATTTTCTTTTCATAGTCTAAGACGGCAAAACAAAAGGGATATAAAACTCTCAACTATCTGTTTCTCAGTATCATAATTTTAATTACAAAATCCATATAAAATCATTATATAAAATATTGGTAATCAGCAAATAACCATTCCAAAAATCTCAACCAGACTTAACGATTTTTTTTTGTTTTTGGGTCACGTTTGACTGTACCTTTGCACCGTGATTAGCCGACAAATCACCATGTTTAATTCTAAAAATATTAATATGATTTTTACAGAAAAAGACAAAACAAAGGTGGTATTTTCAAACCTTTTCTACTTACATTATACAGAGCTGTACCAACAGTTGAGTGATATAATGTGGAATTACCATAAAGGTTACGGAACGTTTAATAACACCAAAGACTATTGGGTTAGAAATTTCATGCCTATACAAGTAGAAGAAGAAGTCTTCGTCAAATTTATCTACAATCCTGACTACCTAGTCATCCCTTAAAAATATCTTTATTTATTGGTTATCAGTAATTTAATCTATAAAAGTCTTTGATAAATCTGCAAGTTTTCTTATCTTTAGGTTAAGAAACTTGCAGATTTTATGATAAAAAAGACGAATAATAACCCTTGCTTATTCAGCACCCTGTCTGACATGCTGAACCAATCGCACCCACTTTACCAGTTGGCGGACAAAATAGATTGGGGAAAATTTGAGAAAGCTTTCCAACCTTTATATTGTCAGGACAACGGTCGTCCCGGCAAGCCAATCCGTTTGATGTGTGGTTTGCTCATCCTAAAACACCTCCGCAATCTGTCCGATGAGTCTTTGGTGGAACAATGGAGCGAAAACGCTTATTATCAGTATTTTTGTGGTATGTATGAGTTCACTCCGTCAGTCCCATGCGCCTCTTCAGAACTGGTTCATTTCCGCAAACGTATCGGTGAAGCTGGGATTGAACTTATCTTTCAGGAAAGCATTCGTGTGAATAACGAGGATGATGATGACCATCATCATGATACGGCCTTTATTGATTCTACTGTTCAGGAAAAGAATATCACTTACCCCACGGATGCAAAGTTACACAAGAAGATCGTGAAGAAAGTTCTAGGTCTCGTGAAAAAGCTGGAGCTTCCTCTGCGTCAAAGCTACACCTTTGTGTTGAAGGGGATCTATCGTGATCAGCGTTTTTTCCGGAATCATCCCAAAAACAGGAAAAAAGCCCTCAGGGCAGACAGGCATTTACGTACAATAGCCGGAAGACTTGTCAGGGAGCTGAAGCGTAATCTTAAAGAGAATCACGACTATGACAAATTGATCGAACTCTTTGAAACCATTCTTTCCCAAAGACGTAATAGCCGGAAAAAGGTATATTCCATTCATGAACCCGAAGTACAATGTATCAGTAAGGGCAAAGAACATAAGAAATACGAATTCGGTAATAAGGTATCCGTCATACGTTCTGTCACAGGCATTATTCTTGGAGCCATGTCTTTTCGCAATGAATATGACGGTCATGCCATCGAGACATCCTTGAAACAGGTCGAACGGTTAACCGGAAGAAAGATTAACGTACTGGCTGGTGATAGAGGATACAGAGGCAAGAAGGAAATTAACGGGACGAAGATTATGATTCCCGATATACACAAGAAATCAGACAGCCGTTATCAGAAAAAGAAACTTCGAGTACATACCAGCGAATGTTGCCGATGTGAAACACTGCGATGCAGGTAGCATCCTTCTTCTTTCCGTCCTAGGAATAGAGTTCGTGCCCCGTGAACGTTGCCTGAAGCTCAGGAGTCATCAGGTGATTGTTGGTGAAATCTGTTGTTGCCATACTCATATAGTTTATATTGTTACCATTCTGTGTAATAACTCTAGTCATTGGTCTCGCATTCTTCTGCCCATTCCTCTTCGGAATACTCGGTATGAAGGCATTCATCTGAGCAAGTAGTAGACAGCACCCATATCAACGCAATAGCCTTCGCGCATCAGTTTGCCACAGATAGAACACCTTCTGCAAGTCCTGTCAGTGTCCCACCAGAAATCAGTGAAAGACTCTGCAATAACGTCCTCGCTTGTGTTCTCATCCCACTTGTCGAGATAGAAGGTTGCAAACTTGTTCAGCTCATCTTCTGTGTAGAGCTCCTTGTCTGTACCGTTAACAGCTTCGGTCAGTCGGCTCAGGATTGATTGGATTATTGTCATGTGCTTTGTTTTTTTATTTCCCTTTCGTAGAATCTTCTACTTCTAGGATTGATTAAAAATTATGTTGACCAACAAAGGTGATTCTTCAAGCAATGCAAGGATTCATCGAGAAATACTACCCAACGGTGTGGAGATTTCTTCATGAACCGTAGGTATGTCCTTGCATTGTCGCAAGAAGAATCATGTACCTTTGCAACATAATTTTATCAAGATCAAGAAGTAGATTTTGCTTCCAAAACTTTCCTATCAGTCAAAAGAAAGCTTAAATCGTCGCAGAAATTGCGTTATTTTATCTCTTTCTTTAGTTATTCGACAAAAAATGCTTAATTTTGTCGCAGAATTTGCGACGTTAATCGCAGAATAATGTAGCATTAAAAGTTTTCATTATGTATATACACGAAAGAGATGATTGGACAGACTTCCGTTGGGACGCTTCGCAGGTGTCGCTCCTTCAGGAGTTGGTTTGCCGCAAGCAAGGGTTACTCTTTGGAAGGTTAAGTTCGTTGGGGTTTGATAGCAAGCTAAGAGCTATGGCAGAAAACTTGACCTATGACGTAGTTTATTCGTCAGAAATTGAGGGCATTCGCTTGAATGTAGATGATGTACGTTCTTCAATCGCCAGACGACTGGGGATAGAGAACGTAAAGTATACAGCTCCTTCGCATTATATAGATTCGGTTGTAAACGTAACGCTCGAAGCGGTTCAG
>URLQ01000026.1 GCA_900548745.1 uncultured Prevotella sp. | reverse complement strand
AATCGCTTTCAGAGCTTGATGATTTGCTCGAGAGTCTGAATCTGTCGTTTGGAACTGATATTTCTAAGTATAAATTAGATAAGGAATAAATTTCCCGTACATGAGGAGGGACAAGCTCCTTCCTCGTGCAACGGTATGAATCCTTAAAAACAAAGAACAAAAAAATGAGACATAATAAAAAATTCAACCATCTGGGTCGTACTGCTGACCACCGCAAGGCTATGCTTGCAAACATGGCAATTTCGCTGATCATGCACAAAAGAATCACTACGACCCTCGCAAAGGCTAAGGCCTTGAAAATGTATGTAGAGCCATTGATCACACGCTCAAAGAACGACACAACAACATCACGTCGTGTTGTTTTCCGTTATCTGCAGAACAAGTATGCAGTTACTGAGCTGTTCAAGGAAATCTCTGCAAAGGTAGCAGACCGTCCAGGAGGCTACACTCGTATCATCAAGTTGGGTATCCGTAAGGGTGACGCAGCAGAGATGGCATTCATCGAGCTCGTAGACTTTGATGAGAACATGGCTAAGACTCCAAAGGCAGCTGCTAAGAAGACTCGTCGTAGCCGCAAGGCTGCTCCAAAGGCAGAGGCTCCAGTAGAGGCACCTGCTGCAGAGGAGGCAAAGGCTGAATAATTCTCTGAATATATCTCATAGGTAATAAGCTCAACCCATAAGGTTGGGCTTATTTTTATTATACACTTGATTGTACCACATTTCTTAACCCTAAACGACCTGATGACCGTTTGGGAATAAAAGTTTTGCTGTTTCCATTAAATTTTATACATTTGCATAATACTTAGCAAACGAGCGTAAAGAGAGTTTACTCTCTGTTCGCCGGTTGCAACAAAGATTTGCATACAGGAAAAGATCCAATATATAAAAGCATCATTTTTATAAAAACAAATAAAGAAGAAATGAAATATACTCTTGTACCCAAGATGATGATAGAGAACTGTCATCCCAAAGGAATGCCGTCCTCCACAGATATGGAATACGCCCGTATAGCCACAGAGATAACATCCGAGTTGGCAAAGCAGGACGTAAAAGATATACCACTCGACGGACTAAAGCTCATGGCAGTCAATATAACAATGTATTTCGAAGATGTCATAGCAGATGCCGGAATATGGCGTGGCTTCACAAACGAGATGAAAGAGAGATATGGCAATTATCTGCCTTTCTATGATATAGATACAGAGAGCTATTATCAGGATGAACCCAACCTCGACGATGTCCGCTTCCTTATTTGGTACACCATGCTTCAGGTACACTATGGCAAGATAGGAAATCCGGAAAATCCGTTGCTGGACAAACTTGCCGTTGCTGCCTATAACGTATTGGAGAAACATTTCGAGACCGTTTCCGTGAATGAAGACCTCAAGGAGTATTTCGCCAATCCACAGTTCCTTGATGATTTCTATAAGCAGCGTGACGTACTGAAATGGTTATGCTACGGATGTTATCTCACATACATCCCCGATATTCAGGAAAGACTGTTCGAACAAGCACAAGACTTGGCTCAGTCCATGCGCTGCGACTTGGATTTAGCACACTACCTTGCAGAAAGCTTCATGCCATATCAGTCAAAGATAGGTCCATTGAAAGAGCTGCCCCAGCAATGGGCAGCGATGATAATGCGTGCCAATGGCAACGATGCTGCCGCCGAGGCAATAGGTAGTCAGCGCAAAAAAGGTCCACATGCCTTCAAACTGCTCTCCGTCAGCGAAGACATGAGCATAACCTTCGAAAGTGTTGATGGAGAGAAATTCTCTGTCAGCGCCAGCAATCTGAATCATCCACAAGAAGAATGTTACAAGAGTAAGCTCATCATTGGAAGCTTCGTCCAGTATGACGGAAGGTGGTACCTCAACGGTGGCAGCGCATGGAGCGATAATACAGAAATGTTTGAACAAAGCCAGACCAACTATACCAATCAGAAGAATATAGTTCCATTATACGAAGAACTAAGGAAAAAAGCCGGAGATAATCCGCTCCTTTACTTTGCAGACACCGAGGCAATGAGTGATTTTATGAAACACAACCTCCCTTTGGGAAAAGGAATGGAAAAGGGAATCCAATTTCCCCCGGGTCATAAAAACATACTTGTCTATGTGCCATTAGACAGCGAGAAAGACTTCGAGATATACCCCGACGGAGCACTATGTGTAAAAGACGAGCGCAACCCGTATTACAATGCCAAATACGCCAAGAACCAGGCAATCAATTTCGTCCTTTCCGTAAGTGATGAAGTCCGCGACTATCTGATCTCCAACAAACTCCTTCCAGATGCAACAATAAATTCCGTTTATGGCTTGGAGCGAGGCAACGAGATAGTCCAGCAGAACTTCGACTTCCTTATCAGAGCCGTATCGTCAAGATTATAGATAACAGATAAAAACAACCGATTAACCCCAAAATACAGGCAAGACATAATGACCGATTGGGGCTAAAATAAAGCGTGTCAGAGATGAGAACCGAACCTCCCGTCTCCGACACGCTTTGTTTTATGGATATCTGTTCTTCGTCAATTTAGGTGGTAAAGAGTTGCCTTTATACATGGTCTAAATGTTTGATTGACAACACATAAATAAGTGTAATCAGTTCTCCTGTATAGTAAAATCCTGTTTCTTTATGCGTAGAATCAAATGTGTAACTGATTTTGGCGCATTCTTTCTGTGTTCATCCAACTGTTTTGCAAATGCTTCATCATCAATGTCGGAATTGAAGATATTGACCAATTCACTTTCTGTAGGAGACTCAAGAGTCATCCTATGTCGTTTCATAAGCATTCTTAAAGACACTATCGCTTTATCATATTTTGGCTTGGCTTCAATGAGTTTGCGCATATAGTCAAGACCAGGTTCCTCGATATATGCCTCATTTAGAATTGCAATCATATACAACACCTTTGCATCAGGTGTAGACATGTCAAAATAATTAGCCAATTCAACATTTACATCATCAGCCTCTTTGTATCTTTCGAGTTTGGTCAAGGCACGTGATTTAATGTAGAGAGCCTCTTGGCATAAATGTTTGTTCAATACTTCATTTATGCAGTTAAGAGCTTGCTCGTATTTGTCAGAATACAAGCACAGTAATGCTGCAAGGAATGTCGGTGCCCAGTGTCCTGTACCTAATAAGGTTTGTGGTATGTCCTTAATACATCCGTATAGGTTATCATCGCAAATAAGATTGTCGAGAAAGCGCTTCGCCTGTTGCATGGCTTCCTTGATGTCGCCGTTATTTGCTTTTTTCTCAACCAATAGCAGGTATTGCTTTGCCGCTTCGTCATAATCATTGTTATGAAGAGCTTCAAAGACAGCTTTACCGCTTTCAATTTCGTTGTTGATCAGCTGTTCGTTGTTATATCCATTGGCGAATGAGATAACTTCCTGACAGGTATGGGCATACTGCGGAACGATGCTTTTCGTAAGGAACAACCCGTCGAGCGAACGTACACGACTAAGGGCAACATACAGTTGTCCAGCGGCGAAAAGTCCCCGTCTCAGATCCAGCTGCATTTTGTCGAATGTCATACCCTGGCTTTTGTGTATAGTGATAGCCCATGCGAGCTTCAGCGGAAACTGTGTAAAACTTCCTGTCACTTCTTTCTTTAGCTTCCTTTCTTGGTGGTTGTATTCATAGTTTATAGAGTCCCAAGAACAGCATGGCACCACATACGTGCAACCATTATCAAGCTGCACATGTATTTCGTCCTTCGTAAGCTTTACAACTTTAGCCAGCGTGCCGTTTCCCCATCTGCGCATCATGTCGTTTCTCGTAAACATCACCTGTGCACCAACCTTCAAATGTAGGTTAAGGTCTACGGGGAGCTTTTTTCCCTCAAATCGCCCTTCTATGACACCTTCATAAATATATTCCTCAGATTTAATTTCTGACAATTTTTGCAAGTTCAGCGCTTCTGCAGTCTTGTTCAAGGATGTTACGGTTATTACCATCCCATCGTCGGCTGTAGGTTGTGTCACACGTTTGTTTATCTGCATGATATTCTCCGGTGTGACTTTGTTCAAGCGCACATTCTCCAGAATATGCAGAAACTCTTTGTCGTCGTCTTGACGGTATACTTTCTGGAATTCTATTTTCACCAGTCTTATTTTCCTTATGGCATAGGCTTTATAGAAAAAGAAATTGTCTGTATTGTAGAAATCATACAGCATCTCATGTTCAGCTCCACGTCTGACAACAGGTGGAAGCTGGAACATATCCCCTACAAAAACCATTTGTTTTCCTCCGAAAGGCAGGTTGTTGCGCAACACCTTTCTCATAGTCAGGTCGATGGCATCTATAATATCACATCTTACCATCGACACCTCGTCGATGATAATAGTATCAGCATGCAATAGAGATTGGATTCTTGTTTCATTCATGCGTCCACAGGTATCAGGAGTACATACCTCCATCGGCAGTCCGAAGAAAGAATGTATAGTATCTCCTCCCGCAAGAATGGCTGCAACTCCTGTCGGGGCAAGAGTGATGAACTGTTTGCCTACAGCTTTCTGTACGTTACGTAGAAAAGTGGTCTTGCCTGTTCCTGCCCGTCCGGTCAGGAAGAAACTACTGTTTGTATTGGCGATAAGCTCGTATGCGAGCATCTGTTCCTTGTTTTGTGTATCTATTGTCATGCCTTTTCCTATATTTAGTTTTGTCCTATAACTGGTAGAATTTGTGTAAGACGAGTGTTGTAGTCTCTGTCGAGAAAGCTTTTGTAGCAGCCATCAATCAATGACTTGGCATGCTTGTCGATTTCTGAGTCCGGAAAGAATTGCTTTTGCGACTTACATACTCCCTTCAGGTAGTCGTAAACCATTTTCTGCGATTCGTTTCGGATGAAATCCTCTTTGCGGAACACCTTGTCGTAATCACGCTTCTGTATAATCTCCAACCTTTTTCCATTGAAGGCATAAAGTTCAATGCCGTCAATGTATGTCCAGTTATGGTATAGACCAACTTTCTCTACAATAACAATCCTTTCACAGAAGCGGATACCGCAATAGTATCTGTTCCCATTGGCACTTTCATGCTCATTGCAGATGAACATTTTCTGACCGTTATCCCATGTAGGGACATTTTCTCTTGGATTTCCGTAAACAGGTAATATGCTGTCAAGGAAATTCTTGTTTATTGCTTTTGCTAATGTTGCCATAGTATTTTAGCTTTGGTTAGAAAGAATATATTTTCAGGACACATCCGTTATGCAAGACACCTTTTTTCAGTATCTTCAATCATCTGTCTTGAAAAAGAAAGAAGGCTTTGTTCCGGAATATTGTTTCCAAGCGCTTTTGCTTGCGCACACAGAAAATCCTTCAGCATGATGATGCTTTGTTCTTTGGCGAAATATTCAGAGAAAATCTTCCAATTAAATCCTCCCCAATACTTCTGTGCTATCAGCTTTGCTTTCTGTCCATCCCAGCAGAAGAGCTTAATGCCGTTTAGAAAAGTATGAGTGTGTCCTTGTCCGATGTCGTAATATACAGCCAATCGTTTTGAAAAGCGAATGGCTTGATAATACATATTGCCGGCAGCACTTGTGTAACCGAGGGTGAGGTACACGTTTTTCTCAGGGTTGTATGTAACGGAGTTTCCGGAGAGTGCAGGAAGAGCTTTCTCTGCTATCATTGCCAAAGATGTATTCATCATAGCTTCTCTTTTTTTTGTTGCCACCAATCGTTTGTCTTGCCAGTCTTCAGGGTGGTTCTGATGTTTGACATTGCAAAGATATGGTGATAAAATATGTTGGGCAAGTATTTTTAAAACAGTAATGGTTCCTTTGATTTTGGAACCATTACTATTAAGGGGAAACGATGAGAATGGTGTTGTAATAACCCTTTAAAACAAGGTCTTCCACAACGGAGAACTTGGTGGATGGATAGAGAAAGAAGTTGTAATAGCCCTTCAAAATAGGGCCTTCCACAACTAAGTGGCCGCATTTGTTTTTCTGCAGTGTGTTGTAATAGCCTTTCAAAATAGGGCCTTCCACAACATGAATTTGTTATAGGTAAATATCGTAATAGTTGTAATAGCCTTTCAAAATAGGGCCTTCCACAACCCAACACTCTGATTGCTAACGCTAAGGATAGTTGTAATAGCCTTTCAAAATAGGGCCTTCCACAACTGAACAACAAAACTAACGTTGCAAATGCAAGTTGTAATAGCCTTTCAAAATAGGGCCTTCCACAACTTCTAATCAGAATATTGCTGCTGCTATTAGTTGTAATAGCCTTTCAAAATAGGGCCTTCCACAACTTAATGGAGACATATCCAAATGGAACGTATCTAAAGTTACGTTGTAATAGCCTTTCAAAATAGGGCCTTCCACAACCTGCTATACTTGGACAAACTCCTGAAAAGGGTTGTAATAGCCTTTCAAAATAGGGCCTTCCACAACTATATTTACTATTGCTCCATTACGATTCAGTTGTAATAGCCTTTCAAAATAGGGCCTTCCACAACCGATGGTCGATAACATTCTTATAATCAATGTTTTTAATTGATTTTGTTCTCATAAATGCAATATTTGAATGTTATGGTAATGCAAAAATAAGATTATTTTATGTTCTGCCAAAATAAGTATTATTATTTTTCTCCTCTGGTGCCATCATATATCTGATGACATCAGAGGGTGGAATTATTTCATGATAGCATATTCACCGAACGTTTTTTTTATGCTCATGGCAATTTCAGGCAAAGCCTTTATCTCAACAAGACCTTTGTCGGGATAGTTGTTGTGGTCGAAAGCATTCCTGATTTTTCGCAATATGTAACTTTGCTCATTATTGATATTCTTTTTGTTTAAGAGAACATTTAAGATGAACTTGAAATCAACCTGTTCTTCTCTGTCAACTTTCGCTGACAACTCAGGATAAGTATCGAATGCCCATTTCTCTAAGTTGAATACGATGCTCGCTATTTCAGGTCGGCATTGGTCATACCTCTTGAATTCCTCCATGATATCTTCTTTTGATACCGTGTCAGAGTCGACAATCTTCAGCAGTTTGCATAACCTCTTGTCGTTTGCCAATACGAAGAAGTCGCCGTAATTCTTCAGTTTCATTCCTTCCGAAGTTATGGTGTATCTTTCTCCACCCTTTTCGAAAGTGAAAGTCATCGGCATTATTTCAGAAAGAATGCCCTTTTCGGTATCAGGCATAATCTCTTTCAGCTTGAACTTGTTGCCGTCGAAATCCGCCATTTCAGTCAGACTCTTTTTTGCCAAGAGGAAAAGCAAGGCATCCTGCACCTTGTATCTTCGAATAATCTTTTCGTTTTTCTGATATTCGTTTCTACTATTGCTCAACCGCTTGTCGAGAATGCTGTTGACTTCGTCAGTGGAGGCATTGCGCATCAGCCTGTTTGATTTTATCTTCTTTGTAGCCAACTTCCTGTAGCTTCCAGATCTGTCCTCGCGTTCTTTCCATAAGGCTTCTCTTTCTTCCACTGAGGTAAAGTTGCAAAGCAGCGTACCCTTACTGTCATACTCACCCTTCAGCATGTCCATATAGCGGTAGTTGCGATTCCACTGATAGAAGTTCTGGAAATCATCACCCAACACACGCTTCATGTATTCCGCGATAAGGTAAGTAACGTTGGCATTGTCGAAGTCAATGCTGCTCATCTGTGACAGCGATTTCAGATGGCTCTTGATTTCATCGTCAAACATCTGTCGAGGCAGCTCCACCGGAAGGTCCTCGTTGTATATTCTGCCGAGAGTTTTCATCACAGGCGTTTTCCATTTGTTCTGGTTGCGCCTGATGAAAGGAATATCCACTTTGTTTCCTTTCTTTATCTCGTTGAAAAGTGCGGTGAGATAGTATTTGCGCTCTATGAGATACCTCTCGTAGAAATCCACAGCATTGGCAGGGACAGATCTCGCAAAGACCTTATATAAGAAAGGATGTGCCTCTGTTATCCCTTTCCCAATGAGCTGGGCATTTTCAAACATCAGCCTGAACTGTTGCTTGGCTTCATAATTGTCGCCACTGTCGTAAACGGCGATGGCAGACTGCATGATGCGATAATTCAGTCCCGTAATCTTGTTCTCGCCGTAATTTTTTGAAGGCTGGAACATTACGATGTCTTTGGCAAGGAAGTCAGCCAACTTGCCCGTTGAAATCCTCTTGAAGCTGCGCTTGCCCATCTTGTTGTCAACGGAGCGTACAGCCTTGCGGTCATCCTTCAGTTTCTTGATGCGATGTTCTGTATCGGCAATCATATTATCGATGGTTGCTTTGATATAGGCATCAACATCCTTACCTTGTGCATTCCCGTTTATGATGTCAAGAATCTTCTTCGGCAAATCCCTTTCCGCAATGCCGAAACTGGCGATGTTTTCAGCCGTAACCTCTTCTTTATGCATAGCCTCGAACAGTTTCTTGTATCTGTCATACACGTCCTTAATGCGCCTTTCTGTCCTTTCACTTCCGAGCAGGAACATGTGAAATGCCATGGCAGGAAATTCCAATGTGCTTATACGGCATGACGGGATGGTCTTCACGGCATACCTGTTATCCTCAATCTCCGGAAGCAACGGTGCGGGGTTGTCATCCTTGCTTATATACATCTCCACTTTGTTGTTCTCCAGCATATAGTGGGTATAGGTATCCACAATGTACGGATAGTCTGCCGGATTATCATCATCCCTCTTCATGTTTTCGAAATCGCGTATCCGTATACCGCTCTTGCCGAATGTGCCGTTTTCCTGTTTTCGCAGAACTTCAACCTCATCCAGTCTTCCGAAGCCGTTCAGAGGCTGTTCGATAACTCGTACTCGGGTTTGTCCGTCGATGCATTCCTTGTCAGCCTTGAGAAGATAGCGTAGCTTTCCCATGTTCACATGGAAACGGATGTTCTTGAACAGCTTTCCATAATCAATATACTGCAGCAGCAACTGCACAAACCTGTCGGAACTGCGTTTCATCAGTACTTCGTTGTGGTCGTCGGAAATGATTCTGAATCGCGACTGCTTTTCAGCCGAGAGGGTAGTGAACAGCTCGTCCGGACAACGCTTCACCTCATTCAGCATATCCATAGCCACCGACTTGTTGCTCTTTTCCGAGTGGATGCGGTCTTTGGGCTGTTTGATGCTGTTTATACCAAAAGAACGGATGATGATGCGGCGCTCTTCCGATTGTGCATTGTATGAAGAGAATATAGGAAGCCTTGACAAGAAGAGGTTGATATACTGCTTGTCGAGGAACAGGCAGATGAGCAGGGCTATGCCGACTCCTGAGAGATGGAGCTTTTTTGTCATATCGCCGTTGTAGTCTTGCAGACTGAGGAAAAAACCAGTATTTACTTGTGATTTCCTTTTTCCGTATGCGTCTTTGACGAATTTGTATCTGTTGTCCTGTATGAATGCCAGGTCTTCGGTCTTGTATCCATAACGCTCCTTTATGTTTCGCAGGGCTACCGTGTAGTAGCTGTTTATCATTCCGGAGAGCGGCAGTTCAGTTCTTGTCAGAAACTCGCAACCGTCAATCAGCTTCTCATCGTAGGTCTTGTAGTGGTTTGTCTGGTCACGATACATTTTCAGCACACCGAAAGCCCTTTTCAGAACTTCAAAGATGTCGTTGCTGTTCACCTCAACCCGATTCTGTTTGTTTTTCTTGTTCGAATACTCTCTTTGGCTTTCAGCCATAATCTTTAGGAATGGGAAATATGACTGCAGGCGTTCGATGATAAACATGGTCTTTTCCGGCTGTTTGTCATATCCATTCTTCGCATTGTATAAATGGCTCATTATGGGGTGGAACCATAGATTTTCGTTGTTCTCGTTCTGTTCCCCCTCTATGTCGGCTACTTTCTGTATGTGGTCGAGTACGGTCTGTGCGTTCAGCATTGCCATGACAGAGTATGTTCCGAAATACTTCTTCTGGTTTTCTACTAATGCAGGTATATTCATATCGTATGCTTTTTAGTTGGTTAATATTCCGTTCGTTAATACAGGTGCAAAGTTATGACCATGAGTCGTATTCTGCAAGTATTATTATGGCGTGATTGGTTCTTTTGCTTTTGGTACCATTTCGTTTATGAATCTTTGTCGGTGCTTTCTGTGCCTTTCGCATATAGCCTGTGCATATTCTCTATCCTATCGGCGAATATCTTTCGCACGCAATCAGGACTGACCACTTCGAGTCCGTCGCCCATCTGAAGAATCCTTCCTATAAGTTCATTGTTCAGTTCAACGTGGATGGAGAAATCCCCATAACTGCCGTCTTCGTGTTCTTCAAAGTCAGACAGAATCTTCTGACTATGATGTATGGGCTTTGTTTCAGTGAGCTTATACATATTTATACTATGCGCCCGTATGATAATATCTACAGCCTCATTGCCAGGTATATGACTGACGCCTACCTTGTCCTTGAAGAACTCTTTATAGAAATTGTCGGGTGCAGCTTCGTATTTCACTTTATACAACTCCCGTGGCTTGCCTATGATTCTGTCAATGGCAATATCGAAAGTCCATTCCGGAGTTCTGTCTTCTGCCTTTCCGAAGAGATGCCATCTGCCGTTGTATTCTCTTAAATGCTGCGGATGGAATACCAAATCCATAACTTCCTTCTCTTCGTATGGCTTGTATTTGATGGAGAGCACGGTATGCTTGTTGATATTCTCATATAAAAGAGGCAGCAGGTCAAAGTTTGATAGTATGCGGTCAAGACTTGAAGTCAGAATCTGTTTGCCTTCTTGTCTTTTCTTTTTTATTGCCAGCAGATCCTTGCAGTCCTTAAAGAAATATTCAAGCCATGATGTAGGGAAGAATCCGGCAGAATCTTGGCAGAATTGACAATATTGCTGTATGCTGTTTATAGCCATAGCCTTGCGCATTTCTTCCAAAGGGTTAGGGTCGCTGCCAGTATATCTGAAGCTTTTGTCGCGGTTGCCACCTTTTGACTCGATGCAGTCTGTGCCCATTTTGTCGGTCAGTGCAGTCTTCAACTCGTTGAATGCCTTTTTCAGTTGGGTATAATTGTCGCATTTCGTAACACTATATGGAAGGTCATTTGCGGATTTCAGATTGAGATATTCTGCCATTACATCGGCATTGGTAAACCACTCCTTTTTCATCAGATGTTTATATATAATGTTTACGAATTGGGCCTTGCAGCTTTCTCCGAAAAATATATTGGGATTTTCCATAGTTGTAAGTTTTTTTGTTCTTGACTTGATGTGAGTGCAAATACTTTGCCAACGAGTGCAAAGAGAGTTCAACTCTCAATTTGCCGAGTGCAGCTAAGTATTATGCAAATACTTTGCCAACGAGCGCAAAGAGAGTTTACTCTCAATTTGCCGAGTGCAGCTAAGTATTATGCAAATATATTATTTATATCAAACAAATACAAGCAGTATCGGGTATATTTATATCTTTATGTTTACTTTATCCTTGAAAAATTATGTTGTTTGTTTATTTATGTGTAATTTTGGATGCGGTTTGTATATGCGTTACCGATGACTAACCTAATATATTTACTATGCCAGACAACAAGAAGGCTTTGATAAGATATAGGATACTGGACAAATGTTTCAGCGATAAATACCATAAGTTCTATATTGATGAGCTTGTGGAGAAATGTAATGATGCCTTGGAGGATGCGGCAAAGCATCCGGTCAGCAAGAGACAGATATATGCGGATATCGAGTTCATGAAGAGTTCTGACGGATGGAACGCCCCTATAGTTTCCATTCAGGACGGAAAGAGGAAGTATATAAGATATTCGTATGATTTCTCCATTGTAGAGGCTCCTATAACGGATATGGAGTTGGAACAACTCCAAACTTTGATAGTTTCCTTGTCCCGGTTGCAGGGCATTCCTTGTTATGACTGGATAGGAGAACTCTTGACCAATTTGCGGTATAAGCTTGGAGTCAGAGGTGGTGATAATGACATTATCGGCTTTGAGCAGAACCGTGATATGAAAGGAATAAAGTGTTTGCCGGACTTGATAGACTATATCATAAAAAAGCATCCGATAGAATTATGTTACAAGTCGTTTACCGGGAAAGATATTCTGTGGACAATCCATCCATATTATCTCAAACAATATAATAATAGGTGGTATCTGCTTGGTTATAATGATGAATATAAGGATATATCTATAATCCCGTTGGATAGAATTGAGGGTATGAAGCTTTCTGATGTCAGATTTGTGCCAAACAGGAAGTATGACTTCAATTCATATTTCAAGGATATCATAGGAGTCTCTTTTGACAAGGATTTGGACGTGAGGCATATTGTGCTAAGATTCTCAAAAGGCAGACTGCCGTATGTGATTTCGAAACCGATACATCATTCCCAATGTGTAGAGGATGAAGAACGGGGAATTGTGACGCTCGATGTTATTCCAAACAAAGAACTCGTTTCACAGCTGCTGTGGTTCGGAAATGATGTGGAAATAGTCTCGCCGACAGAACTAAAACAGCAAATTATGCAAAAAATCAAGGAAATGTATCAAATTTATTTTGATGTGAAGTAAGACTGCACAACGGCTGTATACTTTTGCGGCAGAAACAAAAAATAGTAAGAACTATGACCAAAACAACAAACAACAGCTTTAGTGTTAAGGCACTCGTTGCCAAGTATCGTAACTTCGTAATGGAGAACACTCCATGTACGAGTAAAAAAGAAGGGGATGCCGTGGTCAGCATGTGTGACCCCAATGCCTCATCCGCAGATTTTCAGTTGATATCACAAGTATATAAGGATGTGCTTGGTGACAAGGCTGATCAGAAAGTACTTGATATAATGTCAAAGTATATCAACTGTTTTTGTAAGGACGCTTTGACTGATGCCGAGTATGCCTTCTTGTGTGAAAATTTCTCGGAGTTTATTGACTACGAGTTCATAAATAAGGAGTCTTGGGCATATGGTAGTGTCATGACGGCTGAGACTAAAGATATTGTTTCATCACCAGTTCTTGAATTGTCTTCTGTTGCCGGTGTTCCTGCGGAAACACTTAGGTTCTTGAGCACGCACTGTGCTATCTCAAAGGACGAGACTCTCTTTGTTTCTGGCGATGATTGTGGAGACATCAAGTCCTTGTTTGCTATAAATGATGATGCTTTACATTGTTATAGCAAAGAAGAATCTTGGGCTTTGAATACAATCCGTTTTTGTATGAGAAGTACAGGTGCACGTCTTACAAAGGGTATTCCTGCAGAACATACACAGGATGTTGTGGTCTTTTTTGACTATTACAATGACGATGAACCGCTTTCTCTTTTAGAAATTAAGCGTGACGTATGCTCAGATAAGAGGGTTCTTCTTGCTGATGCTTTCAAAATGCTCAAGTCGAATGGCAGAATGTATCTGGATATTACTCGTGCCAAGCTTGAAAATGGGAGTAGGATATATTCGGACATACAGAAGTTTGTGTCAGAAAAATTGGTGACATCTGTATCTACATATAAATTTCTTTATGGCACGTATCGCTGTCTCCTCGTTATTGATAAGCGGGGTGCCGACAAAATCACGATGAAGGCAGAAATGGCAGAAAAGTCTGTCGATGTATCATACGATGATGTTGACATGGATATGCTGTGGCCAGGATATTACTATAACAGGCGTCAGGCGAATACCATTCCTTTGTCGGAATTGGTAGAACAACTGTATGCTCCCAAAGCTGAATCCTCTGAAAAAGCAGCAGCAGTTACTCATTTTGTGCTTTCTTGGAGTTTGGAAGATGGGTTTATGGATTCTTGTTTGAGTGATGCGGATCTGTATATGGCAGAAAAGGCAATGAAGAGGCTTCGCTTTGAAAAAACAGAGGAAGCAAAGACCGAAGGTCTCAGGTTCTCTGATGAGGATTTTGTAAGGATGGAGAATTCGCTAATAGAGGGGGTGCGTAGAATAATACCTCCTTGTATCACCACCCCTTGTGTCATCTTGTCGTCTTCGTTTCGTATCGGATATGTTCCAAATGTACCAGCAGATGGAGTTGGTGTGTCTCCTTTATTGCATTGTTTGAAACCCAAACAAGGTGTTTCAGCTCAATATATAGCGGCATTGCTTTGTGATGAGGATATAAAACTACAGATACTGCGCACATGTGAGGGTGTGTTTAGCAGCTCAGATTTGGACTATGTCTTGGACAAGATATATGTGCCTAATCATACTCCGATAGAGCGGGAGAGATATGTAACCTCTGTGGTAATGTCAGCATATGACAATTTGAAGAAGGAGAAAGAGCAAGACCTGACAAACTATTCTAAGGGTATACGTTTGCGCAAGCATGCCCTTTCGCAATCCTTGTCATCTGTAAGTTCCTTGTTTGATACGCTTAATACTTTGCGTAAAAGAAATTTTGGAACATTGGATGATACGGATGTCGTGTCGGTTAAGGGCTTTACGGTTGCTGATATTTTCGAACGTCTGGAAAAGTGGTTGCCTGAAGTTATGGAGACTGTAGACCATCTTGCAGATATAGATTATTCTTTTGGAAAAATTGAAAGCATAAATCCTGAAACTTTCATTGAGGGATATATATCATCTCATGACAATGAGTGGATGAATTTTTCTGCGTCGATCAATTGGATTAGAGGTAATAATATTGCCCGTGAAGACATAAAGATGAATGGCAATGTCATAATTAAGAAAGGTAATCCTATCAATATTTTGTATTTTCCGAAGGATGCATTGTATCGGATATTGGATAACATCGTTTCAAATGCCAAGGAGTATGCTTTCACAGATGAAGGCAGAGAAGACTATGATTTGCATTTCTCTTGGAGAATGAATGGTACTGACCTCGTTATAGAGATTGCCAATAATGGTACTCCTATACCAGAGGACAGAGACGTAAGGTCTCTTTTGGAGTATGGCGTATCGTCGAACTTGCATAGCAGAGGACATAACGGAATTGGATGCCATGAAATCAAGGGTATCATGAACCGATATAATGGTGATTTTGAAATTGTGTCAAAGCCGCAAGATAAATATACCGTCAGGTATCTGTTGGTTTTTAAGTCTACGAACACTCTTTATACATTATAATTATGAAAACATACGATCTTGTTCAAGTGTTGTGGGTTGAGGATGACCCCATGGTAACAGAATCTTATCCTCTAAAGGCAGAAAGCGAAGGATTGAAACTTGTTCCTTACTCTTGCTGGGATGATGCAAAAAAGGCATTGGAAGAAGACTACGACCGTTGGTCTGCTATAATCCTTGATGCAAAATGCAAGCAGCATAAGGATAGCGCAGACAATGCGATAAAGTTCCTTGGCGAAGCGTTGAAGGATATATCAAAATTGTCGGAAAAGAAAGGTAGAATCCTTCCATGGTATGTCCTTACAGGCGGTGATGAGTCATTTATTTCTGACTCTATAAATGATGATAGGGATGCATGGGATGCCGACTGGACAAAGGCTTCGCATAAGAAATATTATTCGAAGAATACTGATACTGGTATATTATATAAACGGATACGGGCAAATGCCCGAAAGTCTGACAGATTGAACGTTCAGGATATGTATAGGAATGTATTTCAAGCCATGGAGCGTTGTGGTATTTCTGATGATGCATGTAATGCTCTTGAGGATTTGCTGATACCGATACATTTCCCTGATAGCATAGACAATAAAGACTATAATGACAAATTCAAGAAAGTAAGAATTGTTCTCGAGTATTTGTTCCGTAATATGACTAAGAAGGGATTGTTGCCCGACTTCGGGGCAAGGTGTAATCTACAATGGTCTTCATGCTTGTTGGCAGGCAAGCCTGCTCGTAAAAACGGGGTTGACATTGTAAAGAGCAATGCCGCTGTATTTCCAACGCTCATTTCCGGAATAGTAAAGGGTATGGTCAATAATGTATCTACAGATGTCCATTCGTATGAAGATGATAAAGAAACGTTTTATGGTAAGAATATTCCAGAGTATCTGAAAATCGTCAGGACCACAAATCTCTTGAAAAGTTATGCCCTTCAGCTGTGTGATATCATGTTGTGGTATGATTGGTATCTGAAAAGACATAATGATGAGGAAATCAATGCCTTGAATTATTGGGAAGTATTAAAAAAGGAAGAACTAAAGAAATAATATCTTGGTCTAATGTAGGAACTTTATTTCAGTACTTACGGGAGATTACTCCAGTACTTACGTAAGAGTACTGCAGTACTTCCGTGAGAGTACTGGAAATCTGGCGGTTTTTCATCATTGTCGTCATTATGAGGGTCTACGTCTGCTACCCTCTGTCTGTGAACAGATAATAATTCAGCAGGCCCTAATTATTGACTTACATATATGGCGCATTTCTTTACGGGTGAACAAATGGAAATGCAACAATGGTATAAACGCGGAGACGCTTATGGATTGGGGTGAATGTAGATGCTAAGCGCGTAAGATTTTGTCTCGTGAAAATTTTTGGGAAATAACGTAATATGAGTGACAACAACAGACAAGTTAGGTGAAACCACATGATTGCATGTGATAATCTCCACAGGGTTAGGTACAGTTTTTGTTCCAAAAGCTCCAGACACAGCAGGAGCATTTGGGGCTTTGTTAATTTGGAGACTTTATTACATTCTCTCTCCAATATGGCTATTCATTGAGCTTTTTCTCTTGTCGTTGGTTCGTTTATAATAGGCGTTTGGACAGACAATAAAAAATTGGTAGCCTCACAAATAACTTGTACCTTTATAGGTGATTAACTTAGAGTTCGATTCGATTTATTCGTGTTCAAAAATAACATCCGTGTGCAGAATACTTATCTCCATGTCCTCAGAGAAAATCATCTGTGTTCATCCGCGTAATCTGCGGGAGATTAATACTATGAATAATCCTCGCGTGAAAAATATTATTTTGTTTTTTATCTGTCATTCTGTCATTTTATTATGTAACGCCCTGATAATAAACAAAATAACGTGTTGACAGATTTGCAAATATTTACAATATCTGTCATTTATCTATCATAAAACGTAAACTAAACGTTTAATTTATCATTAAAAATGAATGATTTTTGTGTGATAATCATGTAAAAAACGATGTTTCGCTTCATTAAAATTATATTTCAGCCTAATTATCTCATGTTTTTAATTTGAAAATGGAAAATATTTGCTTGTTTTCCTTACATTTCGACAAAAAGAATTAGTTTCTTTACAGCGTAATTGTATATACTAATTTAAAAGTGTACCACACCCAACCGCTTGCGAAGGTATGCTTAAATAATCAAGCAACCAACTCATGGACTTTCGTCTCATAACTCATGGACTTTCGTTTCATAACTCATGGACTTTTGACTCATAACTCATGGACTTTTGACTTGTAACTCATGGACTTTTGACTTCTAAATCGCATTATGAAAGTTAATTCTGTGGCTTTTGGCTTTGTTTCGAATGTTTGTTTGAAATGTTGTTGACTTGTCAAATGTGTTGAATATCTGATAGTTATATGAGTTTTGTGCGTTTCCGCGGTATGACAGAAGCTGACAGATTCTACTTGAATTAAAGCTTTTGTCAATGGTTGTATATTTCTGTATTACAATGTTTTACTGAAAGAGAATGACAGATATTTTTCCAAAAAAAATTATTGTCGTCTCTGGGGCATTATGTGGGGCTAATGATGTGTTGTTGGAATGCTACATATGGGTGGTGAAGTTTGGTTTGCAGATAAAATTGCGGGGAGGATAACGGGGATTCGGGAATTTTGTATATATTTGCAAAGTATTGGTATAATACTTTGCTATAAAATATGATATTATGAAGAAGATAAGTTACATCGTAAGAAATAAATTTTGATATTATGGAAAAGGAAAATCTATTGCCCGCAGAGCTGGAAAAGAGAGTACAGCGCGCGGTTGACTTGTTTATGCAGGGCTATGGCTGCTGCCAGTCGGTGGTGGCTGCCTTTGCTGACCTTTATGGGTTGGATGATAATATGGCAAAGCGTATCGGTGCCGGCTTCGGCGGCGGCGTTGCCAGGTTGAGAATGGTGTGTGGTGCCGTGTCGGGAATCGTTGTCCTTGCCGGTCTGGAATGTGGACAGACGGAGGGCAGCGACAGCAAGGGTAAGTCGGCTTGCTACAAGGTTATACAAGGTCTTCTCGACAAGTCGAAGGAGCAGAACGGCTCATTGATATGTGCCGAGATTCTTGGTCTTGACGGCAAAGAGAAGGCTGCTTCGAGCTATGTGGCTTCGCCTCGCACGGCGGAATACTACAAGAAGCGTCCGTGTGCCGCCAAGGTGGAGAGTGCTGCAAGGATATTCGCGGAGTATTATTGGCAGGTAAAACAGGGCTGAAAAGCTCATGGCGTAAGAAACAGTTCTAATGCTTCCACGGTTATCCTCATTTCTTGAGCTGTGGAAGCATTTTATTTGGCAGACATTTTGGTCGTTTGGATTTATATTTGTACTTTTATGCCATAAAATCTAATAAAACTAATCGGAATGAATAATCTTAGATGTTTTTCGGCAGCATTGCTTGCTGTCTGTAGCATGTCTGCTTATGGTCAGGTGAACGACAATATGTGTGGTCTTGTTGGTTTTGCCAATTATCGCGACCTCGGCCTCTATGGCACTACCGGTGGCGGTCAGGGCGAAGTGGTAAGGGTTTCCACAAGAGAGCAGTTAGAACAGTATGCCAAGGGCTCCTCGCCTTGTGTTATTATAATCGAGAATGATATTACCGGAAAAGGGAATATCGGAGAGGGTGCGGCAGGAGTAAAAGATTATATCTCGCTCGGCAGCAACAAGACAATCATAGGCGGTGGAAACGGAGTGACGTTGAACAAGCTTGGCTTCGATGCAAACGGACAGCAGAACATCATTATCAGGAATCTGAAGATTACAAACTGCAACCCGGATGCTCTCGCATTCAGAAATACCCATCATGTATGGGTTGACCATTGCGACCTGTCGAGCTGTGCCGACGGTCTGCTTGACTTCACCATAGGTTCAAGTTATCTCAGCGTGTCGTGGACAAAGTTCAGCAACCACGACAAAGTGTCAATCTGCAATTCGGGCACGAACCATTTTGAAGACCACGGCAAGGAGCGTGCCACCTATCATCATTGCTGGTTCGACAACACCACGCAGCGCAACCCACGTTTCGGTTATGGGTTGGGACATGTGTTCAACAACTATTATACCAACAACAGTTCCTATTGCGTGGGCTATCATACAAGGGCGAAAGTCGTTGTGGAGAACTCTTTCTTCAAGAATACCCACAGTCCGCTGAACCAGATGTACAGCGAAGACCCTGTGACTGCCAGTTATGCCGATGTCTTGAGCAGAGGCAACAAATTCGAGAGCGTATCAGGAAATACCAATGATACAGGAGTGGGCTTTGATATAGACAGATATTACAGCTATGCTTCATATATGACGGATGCCGACGAGGTTGAGGCTCAGTCTGCAAAAACTGGACTTGCTTGCGGTTTGGAGAATGACATTATTCCGTTTCCGGGCAATGGCGCAACAGATGTGCTTAATGGCTATAAACTGAAATGTGGTTCTCTGTATGGCTCTGCATCCTATAAATATATGCTTTCGGAGGATGGCGCGGATGCTTATCTGGAATATGACAAGGACAAGACACGGTTGAAGCCCTCTACAAACTATGTGTGGTATGTTGAGGCGCAGACGGCTTCAGGAGTACTCACAAGCGGAAAGTTCCGCTTTGCCACAGCTTCAAAGAAGGCTGGCTTGCCAACTCCGACAGACGGAGATGAGCATGCAAAACTGCGTGAGGCATTGAAGGACAAAACACCATGCACTACGATGATGCTTCGTTGGAGAGATGCTTTTGAGGCTGAGTCGTACAGGGTGTATCTGAGTGAGGGCGAAACCGTAAACGACAGAGATATGATTGGCGAGACAGCTGTTACGGAGATTAATCCGGGACCTCTGAAATATGGGCAGCTGTACTCCTGGCGTGTTGATGTGGTGTTGGGAAACGGAGAAGTGGTGAAAGGCGATGTATGGACTTTCTCGTCAGACAGGAAGGAAGTGGGATTCGGAAGGACAGAGATGGAGGATGCCACTCTATCAGGAATCGCTTATATAGAAAGAGGTTCGCAATACCGTACTTACTCCAATGACAATGCCGTTGTGGGAGAGGCTGGTCCGGGCTGCATGAGTGTGGTATGGAGTGAGGCTGATGCTGACTGCGACATTACTACAACCTTCTTCGACTGGCAGAAGAAGAACGGTACATACAGGCTGTATGTGAATGAAGAACAACGTGATACGTGGATCGCTTCTGTAAACGGGAAAGACTTGTTCACCCATGTTTCAAAGAACATAGGTCTGAAGCCTGGTGACGAGATACGAATAGACTTCTGCACAGATGGTAATCAACGTATGCGTACAGACTGTATTGATATTGCTAAGGCTGCCGCTTCGGGAATAAATGACATTGAGGAAGGGCTGAACGCCAAGGAGCTCCGTATCTATACCATTGACGGCAGATATGTCGGTGATAAGATAGAAGGCTTGGAGAGTGGGCTATATATCGTGAATGGAAGGAAGGTGGCAATCTGATATTCTTGGCACCCTATTTGATTGTTGTCTCATAGACCGTTTCGGGGTCGGCAGACTTGAAGTCCATGTCACGGTAGGCTGTAGGCACGTCGGACATGTCGAGAGTCGTCTCCCTGTTTACGGGTCTTCCTTCGTCGAGAAGAGAATGTGAGAACAGCCATTCGTAGGTCTTTCTCATATAGAAGAAGCGTGCCGGCACTCCGTGGTTGCCGCCTTGCAGCCAGGTGTAGCGCAGTCTTGAGTCGTTGCCTGTGCGCTCAAGGTCGTTGACGACAGACTTGGACATGCTGATAGGCACGGCGCGGTCGGCGGTGCCGTGGATGATCCACAACGGAACCTTGCCAAGTGGTGTGCGGTCTTTCAATGAGCGAGGGCAGCCGCTACCTTGTCGGGATAGGTACCCGTAAAATCGAGTGTTCCGTATCCGCCAAGACTCATGCCGATGACGTATACCCTGGTGGAGTCGCAGGCGTAGTTCTTCTTGGTCCATTCCAGCACATCGTTTATCTTCTTGGGGTTCCATGAGCCGCCGGGGTTCTGCGGCACTACCACGAGGGCATCCACCTGTCTGCCCTTGACGATAGCGTCGAGCGGACCATAGCGGCGCACACGGTTGAGGTCTCTTCCACACAGACTCTGTCCGTGCAGGAATATTATCACCGGAGTCTCGTTGAGCGTGTAGTAATATTCGGTCGGCGTATACACCCAGAAGTTGTAGCCGCCGGGTATGACGTCCTTTACAGGTCTAATGAAGTCGTATTGGGCATTGGCGCACAAAGGTGCAAACAGCAATGCCGCCATGAAGATGATACTAATAGCAATCTTTTCATAATAGTACATATTTAATTGTTTATGCTATCCGGTGCGACTTTTATGGTGTCGGTATCGGTATGGCGTTCTTCTTCTTTCTTGATGATGGTGTCGTTTTCGGTTTTTTCCTCGTGTAGAGGGTTGTTCTCCCGGTCGTTCACCTCCTTGTCTTTCAAGCTCGGCAGAATGATGACAGGCATTCCCTTGGTCACATACTCCACGAGTTCAAGAATGCTCTCGTTGGTAAGTCTGATGCATCCGTGGCTTCTTCTCTGTCCTACAGTCCATGGGGCGTCGGTGCCGTGGATTCCTGTGGAGTTGAATTTTGGCGTTACGACGCGGAAGAACCTCGGTCCATACTGTCCGGGCTTTTCGCTTCGTTTGCCGTTCTCGTCGGTATAGTGCCAGTTGGTGCTGTTCTTCACGCTGCCAGCCTGGAAGAATCCTTCCGGTGTGCGGCAGTCGCCCTTCTGGCGTTTGTTGCCGAAGTTTTTGCCGCATGCACATTTGTACGACTTCTTCAGCTGTCCGTAGCGGTCGTAGAGCTTCACTCTCATGTCCTGCTTGTCAACGATTATGAAGTATTCGTATTCGCTGTTTAGCAGTCTCTGGCAGTAGTCCAGACTGTCTTCAGCCATCTTGTGGAGAATACCTTGTGCATATAGCTGGCAGTCTTTAGAGTCGTTCATATATCTGATGGCGTCGTCAGCAGAGCTGAAATGCAGCTTCTGCTTAATTTCCTCCACCTCTTCAATCTCGTCGGGAGCCGGTTGCGTGTCGTCCAGTTGCGGCATGTCGGTATTCTTGTTCTGCCCCAGAGAGCATCCTAATAATGTCAGCAGGATAAGGCATGCAGCGGCAAGAATATATCGTAGTTCCTTTCTCATCAATTAATATGTGTTGTAATAAATATTTTGCAAATTTAGGCAAAATCGGGTATAATACAAAACGAAAGGCAAACGACTTGCACTTTTATTGTCAAGATACGGCATATATTGCCTAAATGTATTGATTTGTTTGTCTGTTTATTTCTTTTTTTTGTAATTTTGCATCCTTAAACCCAAAACGACCTAATGATCGATTGGGGTTAAACCCAAAACGACCTAATGACTGATTTGGGTAAAAAAGATAAAAGGTTCAGGATAGGATGTCAAGTATAAATGATATGACAGTAGGTTCGCCGACACGCGACATACTGAAGTTTGCGGTGCCTCTGATCTGCGGCTATGTCTTGCAGCAGATGTATCTGATAATAGATGCGGCGATGGTGGGACGGTTTGTTAGTGTTAATGCCCTTGCCGCTGTGGGGGCTTCCACGTCGATAATGTTTCTCATTATGGGCTTCTGCAATGGAGCTTGTGCCGGATTCGCCATCCCTGTGGCGCAGGCTTTCGGTGCTAAAGACCTTCCGCTGATGCGGCAGTATGTGGGCAATGCACTGAGGCTTTCGGCGTTTATTGCGCTGCTGATAACTGTTGCCACCTGTCTGCTGTGCACGCCGATTCTGCGTATGGTGAATACGCCGGATGAGATTTTCGGCGATGCCTACACCTTTCTGATATTGCAGTTTGCGGCAATACCGTTTACCTTTTCGTATAATCTGCTCTCCTGCTTCATGAGGGCGTTGGGCAATTCCAAGCAACCGTTCTATTTCCTGATTTTCTCCTCGATAGTGAATATTCTTCTCGACTTCTTGTTCATTATCATCATGCGGCTCGGAGTGGAAGGGGTAGGAGTGGCAACGATGCTGTCGCAGGCTGTGTCGGCATGGCTGTGCTATAAATATATAAGGAGAAAGATGCAGATGCTTATCCCCAATGGTGAGGAATGCAGGTATGACAAGGGGAAAGCCATTACGCTGCTTAACAATGGTGTGCCTATGGGACTGCAGTTCTCTATTACGGCAATAGGCAGTATAATGCTGCAGAGTGCGAACAATGCCCTCGGCACGGTATATGTGGCAGCCTTTACAGCTTCCATGCGTGTCAAGTATCTGTTCACCTGTGTGTTTGAGAATATCGGAGTGGCAATGGCTACCTATTGCGGACAGAATATCGGAGCACACCGTCTTGACCGTATAACGCTTGGCATACGGTCGGCAATAAAGATAATGCTTGTTTATTTCCTGCTTACGATGCTTGTCATCATGCCGTTCTCGGAAGAGATGATGATGATGTTCGTTGATGCCGGCGAGAAGGCAATTATCGACAATGCCTCTTTGTTTATGCGTATAGCCTGCTGCTTCTATCCGGTGCTCGGTCTGCTGGTTATCCTGCGCTATAGCATACAGGGATTAGGATTCAGCAATCTCTCCATGCTGTCGGGCGTTATGGAGATGATAGCCCGCTGCGGCGTCAGCCTGTGGCTCGTTCCGGCACTTGGTTTCCTCGGTGTGTGCTATGGCGACCCTGTGGCATGGGTTGCTGCCGATGTGTTCCTCGTGCCGTGCATCATAGTACTTATGCGGCGTTTGCGAAGACGGGCTTCGGAGAGGTAAGAAGCCTTACCTCTTTATTATAGCTCTCATTACGAACCACGCATGGCGGAGATATGTGGTGGTAAGACCGTAGTATGTTGCCATAATGCGGAAGCGCTCCTTTAGCGAAGCCTTGTGGTTCTTTGTCGTGGTGCCTTCCTTGAGGTAGTTGACAAGAATGATGTGGGAGTCGATGAGCGGTAGTCTCCTGCTTTCCGCCTCTTTCATAATCCTTATACACCAGTCGAAGTCGGCGGAGAAGCGGTAGACGGTGTTGAAGGCAGTTTTCTTTGCAATGTCCGTTCTGGCATAGAAAGCCTGATGGCACACCAGCATGCCGTCGCGGAACGACATCCATGTAAGGTGTTCCGGCGGAGAGAGTCTGCGGTGGCATATGAAGTTTCCGTTGTCGTCTACAATGTCGGTATTGCCGTATAGCACCGCAGGCATTCTGTCTTTCCCACCATCTTCTGTAATATAGCTGTCTACGCAGGTGTTTCTGACGAGAGAACCTATCGTATCGTTGTTGTGCAGGGAGTCTCCAGCATTCAGGAAGCAGATGTAGTCGCCGGTTGCCATAGATAAGCCTTTGTTCATGGCATCGTAGATGCCGTTGTCAGGCTCTACGAGAAGTCTCACCTCATGACCGTTGTCCGAGGCGAACGACTTTTCCATATAGTCTTTTGCCATGGCCACGGTATTGTCGGTCGATGCTCCATCGATGATGATATGTTCGATTGTCGGATATTCCTGTTTGAAGACACTGTCGAGAGTAGTCTTTAATACTTGCTCTGCGTTGTATGTGACGGTGATAAGAGATATTTTAATCATAGTTTATATCGTTTAAGAGCCATAGCCTGGTTGTAGGCTTCAATATATTTCATTGCCACGGCATACTGCGAGTAGCATTGGTTTACTTTTTTCATGGCCTCGTTGCTGAGGCTTTGGTGGTCGGCTTCAGAGAGGACCCAGCGTATGCCCTTTGCCAGGTCGTCGGAGCTTTTGTATTCTGCCACGTATCCGTTCTTCAGGTGGTCAATCATTTCCGGAATTCCTCCGGTATTGAATCCTACGCAAGGCACCCCGCAAGCCATGGCTTCCATAATGGTGTTGGGCAGGTTGTCTTCGAGCGACGGCAGAACGAAGAGATTGACGGAGTTATAGATGCTTGCAATCTTCTTTTCTTCGCTGACATAGCCGAGAGGGTATGATGGCAGAGGTAGTTTGTCGGCAAGTTCCTCTGCCTTTCCTCCAAGGATGGCAATACCGCAGTTGTCTTTCATTTCCGGGTGTTCTTCCACCATCTTGTTTATAGCGGTAATGAAGTAGTCCATGCCTTTTCGTTTGTCTGTTACTCGTTGTGAAACGAATAGAATCAGCTTTTTGTCTTCGGGCAGACCGGCATAGAGTCTTGCTTCTGCGCGGTTCTCTTTAGTGAAGACCCTTGAATCGATAGGGTTGGGGATGCTGATGATTTTTTGTCCGGACAGGAGTCCGCTTTTCTTTGCTTTATCAGCAAGCCATTTGCTGCATGTCACGAAGAGAATGCTGTTGCGTTCAAGTATTTTACTTTTCTTTTTCCAGATGCGTGCCGACAGGTCGTTGCAGGAACCGTTTCCTGGTAGCAGAGGGCAGTTGCCGCATTGCTTCTCGAAGTTATGGCAGTTGCGTGGATAGTGGCAGATGGATGATGCCGGCCACAGGTCGTGCATGGTCCATACTACGGGTTTGTGGCTTTCAAGGATTTTCCTTATATCTTTCAGCGACAGCATGCCTTGGTTTATCCAGCTGAGGTGTATGACGTCAGCCTCCTTGAACTCTCTTGTCTTTGTAATGTCGGTGCCGGCATTGGCGATATCTATGAGGAAGAGATTGTCGCGTTTGAAATGCAAACGCATATAGATGACAAGGCGTTCCCACAGGAAGTCCCATTTCTGGTGCCATGACTTATTCAGTTGTGCCACGGTAATGTCGTCGCTCTCTTTGTCTCTGACGAGCATCTTCGCCTTGATGCCATTGTTGTTCAATGCCTCCTTAAGGCGATTTGCAGCAACTGCGGCTCCTCCTGTATTCTCACTTGTGTTTACAATCAGCACTCTCATAGTAAAAATTTTCCTTATTAATGCAGTGCAAAAGTAGAAATTAATTAATTAACTGCAAACACTTATTATGATAAATTCTTTTCGGTGCACTTAATAAATGCAAAATATCCTCAAATCCGCAACTACGCGCCTAATATGATACAGAAGCGAAAATAATCTGCATCGTTAGTAAAAAGGGGGCACAGTGCATCGAATGTCACCATAAAGACATATAAATGCCCCTTACCCCACCATGCGACTTGAGGCAATACGCAAAATCACGACCATAAGTTG